>NZ_CAUTSL010000025.1:0-29674 GCF_963540955.1 Actinomyces bouchesdurhonensis | reverse complement strand
TTCAGCCCGATCATCGATGAGGTTCATGAGGTCATCTTCGTCGATGGTATCCACCTGGGCCGAGGCGTCGTGGTGCTCATCGCCCAAACACCCGATTGCGTGCTGGGCTGGTACGCGGCTAGGAGTGAGAATTCCCGGGCCTGGAGCGCGCTTATGAGCCGGATCGCGCCCCCAGCCCTGGTCGTGACCGACGGGGGCAGCGGGTTCGCGAGGGCGTGCAAGAACATCTGGCCGACCACGCGCGTTCAACGCTGTACCTTCCACGCGTATTGCCGTATCCGCCAAGCCACCACAACGCGCCCCAAACTGGAAGCCTCGCAACACTTATATGCTTTGGGGCGCCAGCTCACCCACGTCAGAGACATTGATGGCGCCCAGGAATGGACAGGCGCCTACCAGGGGTGGTGCACGCGCTGGAAGGGCTTCCTGGAGGAGAAAACACGCAGACCTGAGGGGGGATGGGAATACACCCACGAACGTCTCGTTCGGGCTCGTAACAGCCTCAACAAGCTCATCAGGCAAGGCCTGTTGTTCACGTACCTGGATCCCACCTGGACACATCCGATGCCCGCGATGACCAACCAGATCGAAAGCACGAACGCGCGCCTACGCCAGATGCTGCGCGACCACCGCGGCATGCGCCTGACCCGACGCATGAAAGCCGTGTTTTGGTGGTGCTACACCCACTCTCCACACCCCCAGCCAGCAGCGAGGATCCTGGCGACCATGCCCACCGACGAAGCCCTCGAAAATGCCTGGTACCAAGCCTGTCAAACCCACCAAGCCACCGGCACCATCCCCGGCTGGGGCGACGCAATCTGCTACAACGAACTCCACCACACCACCCCCAATCACAACACCTGAGACTAACCCCAGCAACACGAAATGTCCTATAACCCGGGCGTTGAGCCTAGCGAAGAAACCAAGAGGGCAGCATGTCAAGCTCTAGCTGAATTCATCTACTGAGTTTGTCATATGCTTCGTGGCTGGGGGCCAGGCGTAAGATACGTGGCCCCAGCCACTGCGGCATAAAGTGCCCAAGCACCCATGAAGAAGACCAGGTTTTCCTGCAAGTCCCCGACCAAAATCTCGTGTGTGCGAGTACTGCGATAGAACGAGTTCGTGACAACAAGTAGTAATGCTGCTGCCCCGCTTGACAAGAGTCGTATCCACAGTGCCTTCACTCGCGGTTGCGGCCATCGTCGTGGCGGGTCAACTATCAAAAGAACCAGGCCGGCGAGGAACGTTCCATAAAGCGGAAGAACCATCAAAAGAGTGCCAGCTGCGGAGAGTCCCGCGGCGGGGATATAGAAAATCCCGAAGCAGATTCCTATCCATGTCGTGTAGGTACAGATCGCGTCCCTGATCGTGTGAGCAGGTGTGCCAAATCGGGAGGAGCTGCTCATGAGCATGTGTCCTGCCACTACCGTGAAGACAATCCAACCGAGACCGAAAGATAGGAGCGTCTCACTCCAGTGTTGAGATCCATAGTGGGTGGAAGCAACTGCATCAAACGCGATGAGCATGGTGGCTGCAAATCCTGCACCCAATACTCGGATCAGTAATGCTCGCCAGAACGGCGGCTCCCATGTTGATGGCCGATCAATGACAAAAAGCACCAGCCCGGCGAAAGGTGCAAGCCACAATGGAGTGTTCACCGGGGCGACTTCAGCAGTGAAGAGCAGAGAACCGGGCACTATCGCGAAGCCAAGGATGAGTCCTACCCAATACACGTAGGTACGAACGAATAGTTTTAAAGACTCAACCACTCAAACCTCCCATGGACTTCAGCACCGAAACCATGACGATTCTACGGCGGGGAGGCGACCCATTGCCAAAGACGGCACCAACAGGGGCGGACGCCGCGTGCGTGCAGGCGCGAAGCCCGACCCGCTGGGCGAGAAACTCGCCGCCGGACACCCCGCCACCCGCCTGGAAGACCCGCTCAACGAACCCTTCGACTTTCGGAGGTAATGACATTGACGACGGTGCGGTGCTTGCCGGGGAGACAATGCCCGAACCATCGGACTATCTGTCGGAGATTCAGCGTGACGGCAAACCGCTTGGCGCTGACCTCGTCTATCGGGAGACGTGGCAGTGGCACGATCAACGTGGCTGTTCCCAATTCGTGGCGCCTCGCCTGATTGAGACGTATGCGCAGGCGTTTGCCCGGTATGTACAGTGCGAGCAGGCGATCTCCAAGTTCGGACTGCTTGAGCGGCCCGGTTCTTCACCCTGTGATCGCATCGGACTTTGATGCGAATCGCATCCAGGTAGATCACCGGGTAGAACGCTCCTAAGGGGCGGTGCTGCCACTCGAAGAGGGGATGTCTGAAGCAGCTGGCGTTCCAGGTCCGACCTGCTGGCGTAGGCCCTCAGGTCACCTAGCTCCCCCCAGGCGAGCCCCATGATGCCGCGCGCGTAAAAGTCGTCCCACATGGATGCGCGGTGTCCCGGCGCGTACAGCCAATAGCGCACGGTCTGCACGCCGTCATCCCCGAGAGCAGATGCCTGCATTGTTGCCACCTTGCCAAGCGCGGCCATAAGTACCGGCTATCCGCCGTCACGGTGACACACTATCATCGAGTGATGGGCGGCACGCCCCTCCGAGACCTCGCCGAACAAAGAGCCGGGCCGCGCCCCCGCGCGACCCGGTCACGGCCTCGTCAGTGCGCACTCCTCAGTCAAGCTCCGCCAACACACCCACGTCACGTGCGGCCTGACGTAGGCGCTTATCGTGCGTCCACAGCGACACGCCGGAGGTCACGACGACGCTCGCCAGGAGCGCCGCGTCGACAGCACTGAGTCCCCTGCCCCATAGGTGCCGCTCCTCGACGAGGTGCCGGACCCCCTGATCGTCGACGTTGCGAACGATCATGAGGCGCTCGAGCGCTTTCAGGAAGACCGGCCGGTCCTTAAGATTCCCCAACGCGAGCTCGGTGATGACGCTCTGGTGCACGCACACCAGGTCGCGCTCGAGCAGGTCGACCAGAACAGGCTCAGTTTTCCGCAGGTGATCGATCCAGATGTTCGTGTCAACGAGGACTCTCATGCGCGCTTGCGGCTCCGCGGCGCAGCTTCCGCCGCCTGATCGCTGCCACCGAGCGCAGCGAGCTGCCGCCCGGTCTCAATACGAACGAGGAGTTCGACCGCATCCCTAATCAAAGCGGATCGTTCGCTGATCCCGGTCAGCTCCTCGGCGCGCGCAAGCAGCTCATCATCGAGTGTCACAGTGGTTCTCATGGCTACCTCCACAACAATGCTAGCATCATATAAGTCACCATTTGATGCATACATTGGTTCACCCGGCAATACCATCAACCACCTCTCGCATGGAAACTCACCCCGATACACAAAGCCAACCGGCCCAGGAAGGGCGAATCACCACCCGGCAGAGCGGAATAAAGCTCGGTGGCCCATATTATCGAAGGCCGTCGATGTCCATTCGACCCAACGGCCCCACACAGGCACGGAAAAGGGCCGCCCGAGAACACGTGCAACCGACCTTGCTCAAACTGCAGTCCACTTCGCCCAAATCGGGCCATTTTCGGTGATTTTCAGCGAAGTGGACTGCGGTTTGGGACAGGAGACCGGTGACAATACCGCACCAACAACAAAGCCGGGCCACGCCCACGCGACCCGGCCACTGCCTCGTAAGGTCGAGGAAATTTAGGCGACTTCCACCGTCGCAAGCGGAACGATTCCGCTCAGCACATCCCCCAGCGCGTCTTCGGCGCGGTCGAGCTCGTAGCGCATCTGCAGGTTCATCCAGAACCCCGGGGTTGTGCCGAAGTAGCGGGAGAGACGCATTGCGGAGTCCGCCGTGATTCCCCGCTTCCCGTGGACGATTTCATTGATACGACGGGGCGGAACACCGATAGCAACGGCGAGCTTGTGCTGCGTAATTCCGAACCCCTCGACGAAGTCTTCCATGAGGACCTCGCCCGGGTGAATCGGAGCAATTTTAGTGGTAGTCAACGATCTCAACCCCTTCTGGACCAGCATCGCCCCACGTGAAGCAGATACGCCACTGATCATTGATTCGAATACTGTACTGCCCTGCTCTATCACCGCGAAGAAGCTCGAGTCGATTGCCCGGAGGGATCCGGAGGTCCTCCAAACGACACGCAGCATCGATCTGACGCAACTTGCGCAGCGCGACGCGAGCGATGCGCGGGTCAAGGGAGGGAACAGGCTCCCTCGCAGACAACCGCGCGGTCTCACGATCCCCGAACGACTGGATCATGCCAACATGATATATCGGATCGCGTTATTAACGCAAACCGTTAAGTTGCACTGGCCTCACACCCACTTTCCCGCCTTCCAGACGACCGGCCGCAGCGAAGCCGGGCCACGCTCCCGCGCGACCCGGCCACGACCTCGTTCAGAAATGATTAAACATTAAACCTGAACTCCAAATTTGTTCAGCGACCACGCAGCAACTCTACAATTCATTCTTCCTGGCTCTCCGCTGGATCGACCTCTGCCCAGTGTTTTGGATTCCGCTTGCATTCAAGGGCAGGAACGCGCTCCGTCACCTTACGCCATTGCCTCCCGTTTGGCTCAATGTGATCGGTCCAGCTGACCGGCTTATTGTAGTAACGCATCTTGCCTCCACACTGAGGGCACTTCCCCGCAACGATCTTCTCGAGCGTTATCCGACGCCCGGAACCACTCAACGCCCAGCCAAAGATCAGCGGCTTTCGCAACTGGCCACTAGTCACACGACGCAAGCTGAGCGTGACAATAAGGACCAGGATCAGAACCGAAAATACTATCAGCCATGTAATGGAGCCGTCACCGCCAGAGACCTGTCGAGGACCTGAACGAAAGAAATCTACAGCTGGCTGAACGAACTTCCAGAGAGGAAATAAACTCATCAATCCGACGAGTAATCCTACCCAGGACAGCAACGCTTGAGTGATGGGACTACGCCATTTCGGAACAGCCTCATATGTCGCTATTGGAGCAGTATTCGGTGAGTGATTCACTACCACGTCACGCCCAGCCTGGTAGATATTCCCTTGGACATCTCCACCACCAGTACTCACATTATGCCCAGCACTGCCAATCAGAGAAGTTCCGCAATCATCACAGAACCTTTGCTGTGGTGCCACAGATTTTCCACATCCAGGACAGATCACTTCTTCTCCTCAGACATTGAAGCGGAACTCCACGACGTCACCGTCGTGCATCACGTAATCCTTGCCTTCCATGCGGACCTTGCCGGCGGCCTTCGCGGCGGCCATGGAGCCGGCCTCGACCAGGTCGTCGTAGGAGACGACCTCGGCCTTGATGAAGCCCTTCTCGAAGTCCGTGTGGATGACGCCGGCGGCCTTGGGGGCGGTGTCGCCCTTGTGGATCGTCCAGGCGCGCGCTTCCTTCTCACCGGCCGTGAGGTAGGTCTGCAGGCCCAGGGTGTCGAAGCCGACGCGGGCCAGCTTGTCCAGGCCGGACTCGTCCTGGCCGGACTCGGCGAGCATCTCGCGGGCGTCCTCGTCGTCGAGCTCGACCAGCTCGGCCTCGAACTGGGCGTCCAGGAAGATGGCCTCGGCGGGGGCGACGAGGGCGCGCAGTTCGTCCTTCATCTCCTCGTTGTCCATCTCCGCGGCGTCCATGTTGAACACGAAAATGAAGGGCTTCGACGTCATGAGCTGGAAGGAACGCAGCGCGTCCTGGTCCAGCTTCGCGCCCTCGGGGCCAGACAAAAGCTCGCCGCGCTCCAGCAGCTCCAACGCCTGACGCGCGGTCTCGAGGACGATCGGCTCGGTCTTCTTGCCGCGCACCTCCTTCTCGAGGCGCGGAATCTGCTTCTCGACGGTCTGCATGTCGGCGAGGATCAGCTCGGTTTTAATGGTCTCGATGTCCGAAGCCGGGTCCACCTTGCCGTCGACGTGCACGACGTCGGGGTCCGAGAAGGCGCGCGTGACCTGGCAGATCGCGTCGGCCTCGCGGATGTTGGCGAGGAACTGGTTGCCCAGGCCCTCACCCTCGGAGGCGCCGCGCACGATGCCGGCGATGTCCACGAAGGACACGGTGGCGGGCAGGATGCGCTGGGAGCCGAAGATCTCCGCGAGCTTGTTCAGGCGCGGGTCGGGCAGGGGCACGACGCCGACGTTGGGTTCGATTGTCGCGAAGGGATAGTTCGCGGCGAGCACGGTCGCGCGGGTCAGGGCGTTGAACAGGGTGGACTTGCCGACGTTGGGCAGTCCAGCGATACCGATAGTAAGAGACACGCCCCCATCCTATCCGAGCAGACCCGGCGACGCGGACCCCACGCGCCACGTCACGCCGACGCGCGGGGCGCTGGGCTCACTGCGCGAATTCGACGGGCGCCAGCTGCAAGAAGTCACCGAAGGTGATCGTCACATCATCGGACTTCCTGACCCTCACGCCGCGCTCCCCGAGCGCATAGAGCCTCGAATAGACAGCATCGCCCTCAGTCTCACCAAAACGCGCGGCACCGAACATCTGCGTCATCGTCTGGCACAGCTGCCAGGCGGCAGCCGCCCCCGCGCGCGGCTCAACGCGCGTGCGGGCAGGAGTCGGAGAAACGGTGAGCACCCACTCTCCCCGCGACGCCTTCTCCTGCGCAATCCAGCCGTCGCCCACCAAGGAGACGTCGCGGCCGTCGAACTGCCCCGCAACGCCCCCATTGGCAACAAGGACATCACGCACGGGCACGCCCCTCGCCCACTGGTCCACGATGCCGCACACCTGGCCGAAAGCCAGGCCGGTGCGCATAGGAACGGTCTGCGCCTCCTCTCGGGAACCCGCGGACGACTCCGGGGACGCGACCTGGGCGGCGAGGTCCCGCAGCTGCGCGAACGAGAGGGCGGGCCGACGATTCTCCTGAGAATCGGGCGCGTACCCCTGCTCGTTCTCCTCCTCGAACCAGTCGAATTCCTCGATCTCCTCGGGGCTCTCCGAACCGTTCGGGCTCAGGGGCGTGACCGCAAGACCGCCGGAGGCCAGCATGGGCACGTCGCGCAGGCGCGCGCCGCCCGCCAGCCCAGCGAGCACCCTCCCGAAGCCGAGGGGGAAGCCCGGGGGAAGAAGAACCGTCTCCCCGGTCGCGTCGCTGGCCAGCTCCACGCCGTCGGCTCTCACCGACGCGGTGAGAACACCGAGGCGGGAGACGCGCAGATCCCACTGGTAGCGGATCTGCGGGCGCCACTGCGGCGGCATCATGCCCAGCCCATCGACCAGGTCGGACATGGAACGGTCGAACTCCGCGTCGAACTGGTCCCAGCACGAGCACATGGTGCACGGCTTCGACCTGATGTCTATTTCCTGAATCTCGGGTCCGAGCGCAATCATCCACCGGTAGGGCTTGTACTCGGGTTCCTCCGACTCCAGGTTGTAGTATTCATCGTTTTCGATGAGCCTGGTGTCGCCAAAGGACGAGTGGAGGGTCGTCCCTCGGACCGATAGACGCAGAGAACGATCAGGGGTGCGCCACCGAATGTGGGTCTCCTCCTGCTCAGACCCGCCAATGATGATCGGTTTGACCGGCTCCATCATCTGCGCGGCCTCCAAGATGAACTGGTGGCAATCCTCGCGCGTCATGTCGCGCCCCGCCAGAGCGGCAACGGCGTCGCTCACTCGTTCGATGGGATCCATGCGCAAACCTCCACGTTCACTTGACAATCAGCGGAGCCCCGCCCCTCACAGCAAGCTTACCGCACTGTCAGGCGCGCGGAGGCCGCGGTCTCAGCTGGTGTGGTTTGGCCCGGCGACGCGGGGGGCGTGGGGGCGCGCGGGCGCCATTCCGGCCTTCTTCAGGTCGGCGCGTAGGTCACGGGGCAGCGCAAAGGTCGTCGACTCGGTCTCGGTGCGTGCGACCTCGACGGTGGGGAAGCCGCGTTCCTGCAGCCATTCGATGACGTCACGCACGAGGATCTCGGGCACGGACGCCCCCGAAGTGAGTCCGACGGTGCGGGCGCCCTCGAACCAGGACTCGTCGAGTTCTGCGGCCTTGTCCACGCGGTGCGCGCTGCCCGCCCCGGCCTCGAGCGCCACCTCAACGAGGCGCACCGAATTGGAAGAGTTCGCGGAACCGACAACGATCATGACGTCCACCTGTCCGGCGATGTTCTTCACGGCGCCCTGACGGTTTTGGGTGGCGTAGCAGATGTCATCCGAGGGCGGGTCAATGAGCTGCGGGAAGCGCTGACGCAGACGGTCCACGGTCTCACGAGTCTCATCGACGGACAGGGTGGTCTGGGAGATCCACACGACGCGCGAGGGGTCGCGCACGACGACTCCCTCGACCTCGTCGGGGCTGCCCACGACCTGGATGTGGTCGGGAGCCTCACCGAAGGTTCCCTCGACCTCCTCGTGGCCCTGATGCCCCACGAGAATAATGTCGTAGTCCTCCTTCGCGAATCGCACGGCCTCGCGATGGACTTTGGTCACGAGCGGGCACGTCGCGTCGATCGTGGCGAGCTGGCGGGTTGCTGCGGCCTCATGAACCGCAGGTGAGACGCCGTGCGCGGAAAAGACGACGCGAGCCCCTTCGGGGACCTCGTCGGTGTCCTGCACGAAGATTGCGCCGCGTTTGGTCAGCGATTCGACGACGAACTTGTTATGGACGATTTCCTTGCGCACGTACACGGGCGCGCCGTAGAGATCCAGGGCTTTTTCGACGACGTCGACGGCGCGGTCCACACCGGCGCAGTATCCGCGGGGGGCCGCAAGAAGGATACGGCCGCTCCCCTCCCCGTGGGAGGCGGGCAGGGGGGATTCGGCGCTGGCTCGCAGGTCGACGTTTTCGTTCATGCATCAACCCTATCGTCCGGGACGCTCGGGCGTGCGCGGGGGCGTGGGAATCACACGGGACGCATGTCATGGACGAGGCCTGCGCGTGGCCTCGCTGCCAGCTCCCCACGCGCTCGGAGACGGGACCGCACATGCGGGCGGCCTGTGGCATCCTGTGTGGGTGACCTCGCCCTCTGTTTTCTCTTCTTCCACCGATGCCCCCTCCGGGGGCACACCAGCGCGCCCGCAGGCCGCGAAGGCCGCCGACACGACGCGTGACAACCCCTGGCCGCTGCGCAGGCTGACGGAGAACATCAAGCGCTACGTGGACAAAATGAGTCCCCTGTGGGTGGAGGGTCAGGTCGTCGAATACAAGGTGCGTCCCGGCGCGACAATGCACTTTTTGACGCTACGTGACCTTCAGACGGACACGTCGATGACGGTGACGGCGTGGGCTTCCGTCATGGACGGTTCCGCCCTCAGCGAGGGCGCGCACGTCGTCACTCGCGTCAAGCCGGTGTTCTGGGAGCGATCGGGCCGCCTGAACCTACAGGCCGCGGAGATTCACCTGCAGGGCGTGGGCGACCTGCTGGCCCAGATCGAAGCGCTACGCGCCCGCCTGGCAGCCGAAGGCCTGTTTGCAGATTCCCGAAAGAAGCCCCTGCCGTTCCTGCCGCGCACGATCGGCCTGATCTGCGGTCGGGGCGCGAAAGCGAAAGACGACGTGGTTGTCAATGCCTCAGAGCGCTGGCCGACCGCACGCTTTGAGATCCGTGAGGTCGCGGTCCAAGGAGACCACTGCGTGCCCGAGGTGGGCCGCGCACTCCTCGAACTCGACGCGTTGCGGGGCGTGGACGTTATCGTCATCGCGCGCGGCGGCGGCGCGGTCGAAGACCTCCTGCCTTTCTCGGATGAGCGCCTCGTGCGCGCCGTCGCAGCTGCACGCACGCCCGTTGTTTCCGCGATCGGCCACGAAGGGGATTCTCCGCTGTTGGACCTCGTCGCGGACTACCGGGCATCGACCCCCACGGACGCGGCGCGACGCATCGTCCCTGATCGCGCCCGCGAGCGCGAAGGACTCACCCAGGCCCGTACCCGCATGCACGGGGCTGTGGCCGGTCGCCTCATGGCGGAACGTTCACACCTGACTCTCATCACGTCGCGCCCGGTACTGCAGGACCCTGGTGCCATTGTTGACGGGCATCGCGCCGCCCTCGAACGGCATGTCACTGGGTTGCGTGCGGCGGTTGAGCGGCGCCTGTCCTCCGAACGCCAGACCCTGACCCGTGCGCGTGCGACGCTCACGGCCCTGTCGCCGCAGGCAACACTGGACCGCGGCTACGCCTTGCTGAAGACTCCCTCGGGGACGCTCATCACCTCTTCGACGCAGATCAAGAAGGGTGACCTGATCGAGGGCGTCCTTGCCTCGGGACGTATGGTTGCCCAGGTCGTGGGCGCTACCAGCCCCGCCCCGCCGACCGACTCGTGACCCGGGACCTCTGCCCCACTATCGCCCCATTCGAGAACCAACGTAAGGAAGTACACAATGACTGTGAATGATCAGCTGCCCGACCCTCAGTCCCTCGGATACGAGGAAGCGCGCGACGAACTCGTGCGCATCGTCCAGTCCCTTGAGGGAGGTCAGGCCCCATTGGAGGCCACTCTGACACTCTGGGAACGCGGGGAGGCACTGGCGGAGCGCTGCTCACAGATCCTCGATGGAGCACAGTCTCGTCTCACAGGGCGTACCCAGACGCAGTCACCGGACGAGCGCTAGGGTGATGTCAGTCCCACTGGCTTGGATCGGCAAGGAGTAATCATGACGCAGATGTCCCACCCCCACGTGCTTGCTATTGGCGAGGCACTCATCGACGTTGTGATCACACACGACCAGCCGGACTCCCCCATTGAAATCCCCGGTGGTTCTCCCGCGAACGTCGCACTGACGCTCGGGCGCCTGGGTCGCCCGGTCGAACTGGCGACGTGGATCGGTCGGGACGAACGTGGTCGCCTTATTGATTTTCATCTCTCGGACTCAGGCGTGCACATCACGGATGCATCACGCGGCGCTACGCACACGTCGACCGCGTTGGCTCGCCTGGACGAGCACGGTGCCGCCTCCTACATCTTCGACTTGGAGTGGGCGCCCACCGGCCCCATCGATGTCCCTGACACCGCGCAGATCATCGAGGCGGGTTCCATCTCGACGATCATCGAACCGGGCGCGTCGGCGGTGCTTGACGCGCTGACTCGCGGGCGTGAACACGCGCTCGTGTGCTTCGACCCTAACGCCCGTCCCTCGATCATGGGCGATCCTGAGGCGACTCTGGTCTCAATCGAACGCTTCATCGCTTTGTCCGACGTCGTCAAAGTTTCGGACGAGGACATCGAGTGGCTGACGGGCGGCGCCCCCGTCGACGATGTCGTGGAGCGTTGGCTGCGCCTGGGGCCCTCGCTCATTGTGGTTACCTGCGGCAAGCACGGCTCCCTCGTCGCCACTTCATCGGGCGTGCGCTTCACGAAGACGCCCGGCGATGTTGCCGTCGTCGACACGGTCGGCGCGGGTGACTCCTTCATGGGTGGCATGATCGACGCCTTGTGGGGCATGGGACTGCGGGGCGCTGGCGCTCGCGAAGCGCTGCGTGCCCTGCCGGAGGAGCAGGTCCGCGCCGTCATCGATCGTGCGAGCGCCGTGTCCGATGTGACTGTCTCACGCAAGGGCGCGAACCCGCCCTGGGCGCATGAGCTCGCCTGAGCTGGCTTAGTCAGATGCGCGAACGAGGCCGGGTCCAGCGAAGGGGCGACGGCTTCGTTCAGTGTTGGATACCGGGGGTGACTACTTGCCCATGCGGCGCTCGCGCTGGGCGTAGGAGCGTAGGGCACGCAGGAAGTCCACGCGACGGAAGTCGGGCCAGTAGACCTCGCAGAAATAGTACTCGGAGTGCACGGACTGCCACAGCATGAACCCGGAGAGGCGCTGCTCCCCCGAGGTGCGGATGACGAGGTCGGGGTCGGGTTGGTCCTTCGTGTACACGTGGGCGGTAATATCCGCGTCGGTAAAGGAGTCAGCCAGCTCGTCGAGGGTCTTTCCCTGGGCTGACGCTTCGCGCATCATGGCGCGGACGGCCTCGGTGATCTCGTGCCGTCCGCCGTAGCCGACCGCGATATTCACGGTCATGCCCTCCACGCCCGCCGTGCGCGCGACAGAGGAACGCAGGTCATCGGCTACCTTCTCGGGTAGCAGCGACAGGTCGCCGACGATCGCCAGCTTCCAGCGCCTCTGGTCGGCCAAGAGCGACACGGCCTCGCAGATGATACGCAGGAGTTCACCCAGTTCGTCTGCGTCTCGCGAGAGATTGTCGGTTGACAACAACCATAGGGTGACGATTGAAACACCCGCGTCATCTGACCACTGGAGGAATTCTGAAATCTTGCCTGCGCCCGCCCGATGCCCCTGTGAGGCGGTAGCCCCCAGCGACTTCGCCCAACGACGGTTCCCGTCCAAGATGACGCCGATGTGCTTGGGCACTGCCGCGTTGGACAGTTCAGCTTTGAGGCGACGCTCATACATGTCGTAAAGCATGTTCCACTGGCCCATGTCGTCCCTCCTCGGTGCTCGGCCCGATAACGCAGCGTACTCTTATGAGGTTAAGAGTATCGCGCTGTTGGTCACAGGGAAACAGAAATGCTCTCGCAGTACGAGAACATGCCGCTCCAATAAACCTACGGCGTAGTAACCTACGGTGGCGTAAGAAGAATGGAGGGGAAAACATGCCGATTGCATCGCTTAAACCCCGGGAATGGGTCTCGGGGCAACTCGTCAGCATCAAGCCCAAACTACGAGGGTGGCTGCACCTAGCAGCGACCCCCCTCTCCCTGGCCGCATCCATCGTCCTCGTATGCCTGGCCCCAACAACCGCAACCAAACTCGGCTCAGCCGTCTACCTGGCCTGCTCACTCATCCTCTTCGGCGTCTCCGCCACATACCATCGTTTCTACTGGGCCCCCCGCTGGGAGACCATGTGGAAACGCCTGGATCACTCCAACATCTTCCTCCTCATTGCCGGCACCTACACGCCTCTGACCATCGCACTCCTGAGCCGCACCGACGCCACAATCCTCCTGTCCGTCGTCTGGGGAGGCGCCCTCGTCGGCATCCTCCTCAACCTCTTCTGGCCCACCGCGCCACGCTGGCTCACCACCCTCGTCTACGTCGCCCTGGGCTGGGTCGCCGTCTGGTACCTACCCCAACTGTGGGTCGGAGGAGGACCCGCCATCGTCTGGCTCATCGTCGCCGGCGGTATCCTCTACACACTCGGAGCCGTCGTCTACGGCATGAAGAAACCGGACCCCTCCCCCACTTGGTTCGGCTTCCACGAAATCTTCCACGCCTTCACCGTCGCCGCATGGGCCTGCCACTGCGTCGCCGTCTACCTGGCGGTCCTGGGAGGCTGACGCGCCACCGGCGCGATCACAGCGCCCCCAATCTTGCTACACTCGACACCATGCGCGCCGACACCACAGTGTCGGCGCTCAATGTACTGACACACGTCAACGGAGGAACCATGGCCGACACTCAGTGGCTCACGCAGGCCCAGTACGACCTGCTCGCAAACGAACTGAAGGAACGCGTCGAGGTCAAGCGCGTAGAAATCGCCCGACTCATCGACGCCGCCCGCCAGGAAGGCGACCTGCGCGAGAACGGCGGCTACCACGCCGCACGCAACGAACAGTCCATGAACGAGACCCGCATCCAAGCCCTCCAGGAGATGCTCGAACACGCCGAGGTCGGTGAGACACCCGCCGACGACGGCATCGTCGAACCCGGCATGGTCGTCACCGCCCGCGTCGCCGGACGCGAACAAACCTTCCTACTCGGCTCGCGCGACGCAGGCGGCGACCTGGGTATCCAAGTGTTCTCCGCACAGGCGCCCCTCGGTGCCGCCGTCATCGGCCACAAAGCCGGCGACACCCTCTCCTTCGAGGCACCCACCGGCCGCATGATCGACGTCGAAATCATCGACGCCAAGCCCTTCAAAGGCTGAGCGACACACACGCGGGCGGGTCCCACCACAACAGGTGGGACCCGCCCGCACTTCGTCGACAGCGCCCGCTCACACCTCCTCCGCGTGAGTAGTCGCACCCTCCTTCATCTGCTTCCCCTCACCCGGGACACCCACTCCCGAGGGGGCAACCGCCTCAGCCACGGTAAGACCCTCGCCCGTCGCCTCAGAGGAAGCCTCGGCCTCGTCCCCCATCGTGGCCGCGCGCACCGAAGACGTGCGAGTATCCGGCTTACCCACGTAGGTCGCGGCGATCTGCTCCTCCAACACTCCCGGAGGGCCACCCGGACGATCCTGATCAGTGGCCAGCTCCGGCATCGGATCGTAACCGTGCAGATACATGACTGTGGCGTTAATGAACGCCGCGATCGGCACAGAAAAAACAGCGCCGGCGATACCCGCAATCGCGGACCCGGCAGTGATTACCAGCATGACAGCCACCGGGTGCAACGACACCGCATTGGACATCATGAAAGGCTGCAAAATGTTGGACTCGACCTGCTGAACCACCAAAATGATGAGCAACATGATGAGCGCCTTCGTCAGGCCACCATTGACCGCCGCAACCAAAACGGCGATGACACCCGACGTCATAGCGCCCAGAATCGGCACAAACGCCGCGAAGAACGTAATGACGCCAATCGGGATAGCCAAAGGCACTCCGAGGAAGAACGCGCCCAACGCGATACCCACAGCGTCGATTGCTGCGACCTGGATCTGCGTGCGCACGTAAGACCCGAAGGTTGACCACCCGCGAATCGCGCTCTCGTGGACGGGAACGCGAGCGGGGGCCGGAAGCAGGCGCACACACCACAGCCAGATAGATCGGCCCTCCTTCAGGAAGAAGAAAAGACAGAACAGCATCGTCAAGCCGGAGGTCGCCAGCGTCCCCACCGAGGAGGTGATGTTCAGGGCACCGGTCGCCAGCGTTTCCTTGTTCGTGTTCAGCCACGTCACCAGCTCGCTGCGCAGCTGCTCGGCGGCCTGACTCAGGACGGTCGTGTCAAGCTTGAGGGGACCGTTCTTCAGGTACTCGTTGTGCGTGATCGCATCGAGCAGGGCGCGGAAACCGTCGGCAGCCTGAGTGGCCAGCTGCGGGACTTGCTGAATGAGCTCGGCAGCCGCCTGGCTGAGCGCACCAGCGACGACAGCGAAGAAGACGAGCAGGCCGACGGTGGCCGCCAGGGAGGAGGGGAAGCGCAGTGTGCGGCGCATCCACGACACGAGGGGTTCAAGGAGCACCGTGATCGTAAGCGCGATCGCAACAGGCATGATGACGATGGTGAGCTTGGAAGCCCCCCAGAGGAGGACCGCAACCAGCCCGACAACGACCAGCGTACGCCACGAGAAGGCGGCGGCGACGCGCAAGGTGCGCGGCACCATCGCGGCGGCGTCGCTCTCATCCGTGTTATCTTCTCGCACCGACAAAAGAACGGGCGCGGGGGCGGGTCCCCCCTCACCCGGGTTAGTATCCCTTACGGGCAGAACGGCGCTGAGTCGTCCCATCAGGTCGGATAGCTTCCAGCGGGTTTTTTGGGATGCGTCGGCCACGGGTCCTCCTTTTCTCACGCCATAAGAGTACCCGTGAACGCGGTGTTTTCCGTCCTTCACGCGCTTAGCGCGCGCAGGTGGAGCGGCAGTGATGAAATGAGGTTCATGACATCATTGTTTTCGGTTGCGCCATCGGACGTTCGTTCCTCGATACGCGCGTCGGAAGGGTCTTCACGCATGGACGAGGCCGGGGTCGGCCAGGAGGTTATCTTCCTGGCGGGTGGATGCTTCTGGGGCGTCGAAAAAGCCATGTGGAACGCTCCCGGCGTCGTCTCGACGACCGTTGGGTACATGGGTGGACACACCCCCGATCCGACGTATGAGCAGGTCTGCGCGCACGCGAGCGGCCACGCCGAAACCGTGCGGGTCCTCTTCGACACCGCACGGACGAATGCGGTCGACCTGATTCGCTTATTTTTTGAAGTCCATGACCCCACTCAGGTAGGCGGCCAAGGCAACGACATCGGCGACCAGTACCGCTCCGTCATCTGGACGACGACGCCTGCCCAGTTCGAGGACGCACTTGCGCTGCGAGACGCTTACCAGAAGGTGCTGACCGACCGCGGTTTCGGGCCTATCCAGACGCGGATAGCGCCCGCTCCCGCCCCCAACTCTGACGCCCGTTTCTGGTTAGCAGAGGAGTACCACCAGCGGTACCTGTTCAAGAATCCGGGCGGCTACGAGTGTCACGCGCGCACGGGCATTGCTTGCCCTACGCTGCGCGATAAGTAGACGACCAAGACGCGCGGGGCGGGCCAGCACGGTGTGTGCTGGCCCGCCCCGTTTGTCAACTGCGATCAGTTCACGCCCAGGATGTCCGTGACGAACACGAGGGTTGCGCCGCCTGGGATACCGGCCTGGGGGACGCCACGCGCGCCGTAGCCCAGCTCGGGTGGGATGGACAGGAGCACGCGGTCGCCCACGCGCTTACCCACGAGACCCTCATCCCAACCGGGGATGACCATGCCGACGCCAATCTGGAAGGACAGGGCGCCGCCACGGTCGAAGGAGTTATCGAAGTCGGTCGCCGAACCGAAGACCGCGCCGTAGTAGTGGCAGGTGATCGTGTCGCCGGCCTCGACCTCCTCGCCGTCGCCAGCGCGCAGGACCTCGACGACGAGCTCGTCAGAGGGGGTGCCGTCGAAGGAGAGGGCGGGTTTGCGGCCAAAGTCGCCGACAACAGAAATGTTTTCCACGGTGTCTTTCCTTAGGGTCGGTGGAGCGGCACGTCAGTCACGGCGCATGAAGTACGACAGGATCTTGAGGATCTCGAGGTAGATCCAGATGACGTCCGTCATGATCGCGAAGGTGCACAGCCACGCGTACTTCACAGGAACGTTGCTCGCGACACCCACCTTGACCGCATCGAAGTCGCGCACGAGGCACAGGACGCCGATGAAGACGGCGAGCAGGCCAATGATGACGCCCAGCGGGATACCGAAGACAGGGGTGTCGTTCACGGCCCGCATGTCCACCATGCCGGTGACCGACAGCACAAAGGTGACGAGGTAGTAGAAGAAGAAGGCAACGGAACCGATCCCCGCGACGCGGGTCAGCGTCGACGAGTTACGCACGAAACCTATCTTGAAGGCAGCCAAGGTCGTGCCGATGACGACGAGCGTCGCGACAACCGCGCTGATCACGATACCCGGGAAGAAGGACTCAAAGGTACAGGAGATCACGCCGAGGCTGAAGCCTTCAATAAGGGAGTAGGTGACGATTGCTCCCGGGCGAATCTTCTTTGAGAACTGGATGAAGAGCGCCAGGCCCAGCGTCACTGCGCACGAGGCGAAGAACAGCACCAACGCGACACCCATCGCAACGATGCCCGTCATCCACCCGACCGTCGCACCCATAAGAAGCAGGCCGAAGCACATGATGGACTTGACCACGACATCGTCGAAGGTCATTGTGCCACGGTCCACCGCGTCGGCGGCCGGGGCGTTCATCATCGCCTCATAGGAGGCCATCTGATCCCCGTAGGCGCCCTGCTGGCCATACGCCTGGCCCTGCTGGGGCATACCGTAGGCGCCCTGCTGGCCATACGCCTGGCCCTGCTGGGTCGCGTAGGGATTCGACTGACCCCCGTAGGGGTTGGGTGCCTGCTGAGACGCAGGCTGATAGCCGGGCATCGCGGGGTATCCGGCGGGTGTCGTCTGCTGGGTCGACCAGTCTTTAACGATCGAATTCATCACCGGGTTGGCCATAATTCCTCCTTGGTCAGTGATGCGTTGCCTCTAGTGTCGCACGAGGTACCCCTTCAAGGGAAACGTACCGTTATGCGCGCAACGAAATTAAGGATCCACCCGGGAAACACTCGGGCGATCCCGGCCACGGCCTCGAACGCGCCGCGCGGACAGTACCCCCGGTGGGACTCGAACCCACAACACACCGATTTTAAGTCGGTTGCCTCTGCCAATTGGGCCACGGGGGCGAGGAGCAAGTCCAGCCTACGGGAGGCCGGCGCCCGCTTCAAGCCCGGTCGACCATCGCCATCGCGATGCCGTCGAGGATGTCATGCTCGGACGTGAGGACCTCCTCGATGGGGTGCCCGGCGCGCCGCGCACGATCGAGAACGCGCGTCACGATGCGGCTCCAGATGAGCGCCCCGGCGGCGATGACGTCCTCGCGCCCCTCGGGCATGAACCCCAGGGAAGCCTTGACGGGGATCGGCTGGTCAACCATGAAGCGCACGGCCTCCTCGATCTGAGCGGCGCTCAGGCGCGCCCCGTGGATACGTTCAGGCTGATAGGAGCTGAGGCCCAGGGCCTTGGCGGTCAGCGTCGTCACCGTGCCGGCGACGCCCACGAGGGAGCGCACCCGCGCCAGATCCACCGCCTTCTCCGCGCCGTCCAACTGCTCGTCAATCCACGCGATCGCTCGCCCCTGCTCCGCCTGCGGAACGCCCTGCGCGGGGTCCAGGTGTGAGAAAAACTTCTCCGTCACGCGCACCGCACCCATGTCAATCGAGATCGCCTGCTTGACGACCGTCGAACCCAGCACCAGCTCGGTCGAACCGCCGCCGATGTCCACGACCAGCAGTGGGGAGCGCACGGACTCTCCCAGGCCACCGACCGCTCCAGTAAAGGACAGGGACGCCTCCTGCGTGCCGACGACGACCTCGGGTTCGACGCCGATCACGGCCTTAATCTGACGAATAAACTCCGCACTGTTAGACGCATCGCGCGTCGCCGAAGTTGCGACAAAGCGCGTGCGCGTCGCGCCGAGCTTGTCGATCATCCGCTGATATTCAACGGTGGCTTCCACGGTCCGCGCGATCGCGCCCCGGTCCAGGTAGCCGCGTGCATCCACGCCCTGGCCCAGGCGCACGATGCGCATCTGGCGCGTCAGATCGGCGAGGCGGGGCCTGCCGTCCTCGCCGACACTTACGTCGGCGACAAGCAGTCGGATCGAATTGGTTCCACAGTCAATAGCAGCTACGCGGGTCATCGCTTCGTTTCTGGTGAGTACAATCCCGGACGAGGTCGGGGCGGGCACGGGCGGGAGGGGCTCAGCACGAGCAGCGGGCGGTCGAAAACAGGCCGCGCTCCGCAAGCATCGCAAGCGCGCGATCTCCAATGGGATTCACGCCCGGACCCGCAGCCAGGGAGTGGCCGACGAGGGCGTGCAGGCACTTGACACGCAATGGCATGCCGCCCGCGCTCACCCCCGCTATCTCGGGCACATCACCAAGGGCCAGGCGCGCATCGATGTAGGCCTGGTGAGCGCGCACGTAGGCGGCGCGCAGCTCCTCGTCCGCGGCGAGCAGCTCGTTCATGGTATCCATGACGTGCTCGGCCTCCAGCGTGGAAGCACCCTTCACCGCCGCTGGATGCGTCAGGTAGAAAGTAGTGGGAAAAGGAGTCCCATCGGGCAGGCGCGGCGCAGTGACGACGACCGTGGGGCGCCCACACACGCAGCGCGCGGCAATACCAACCACGCCTCGGGGCACGCGCCCCAGCTGGTCGCGCAGGACAACGAGGTCCTCTTCGGTGGCGTCTGTGGTCTTAACGAGGCTCATTCTCCGCTTTCTTGGCCGGTGCTACTGTCCTGGTCCGACTGGCTGGTCTCAGCCGACGGGATAGGCGTCGCATGGGGCGGCTGATCCGCCTTACCCACTAGGATAGCGAGCTGCTGCACCCAGGGCCGCGCGGGTCCACTCGGCGTCGCGGCGGCCGCCATGGCGGAGTCCTGATATTGCGGCCCCGGATCAACGACCGTGTATTGGGTCTCACCCGGGCGCACATACCCCAGGCGTTCACGGGCCTGAGTCGAGATATAGTCCGGGTCGTTCCACAGGTCCAGTTGACGCTGCATATCCGCGTTCTTGCGCTGCTGCTCAGCCACCTGCGCTTTGATCTGGGCGAGTTCACGCTCTTGCTGCCACCACTGGTAAACGTTGGGCACCAACATGACCGCGAGGATCGCCGCGACCGTCAAGACCACGACCAGACGTGTCGAGATGTCCAGGCCTCCGATCGACAGCGCCGTGCCGTTCTCTCGTCTCTTGTTCGCCGCTTCGCGGACCCGCGCGTGGCCGTGGCCCGTCGCCGAAGAAGCGGTGGCCTTCACACGATCCGCGGAACGCGATGTGTGCACTCCCCGCACCGCGGCCTCGTCCTTCTTCGCAGCTTTCGCCGCTCGGCGCTGACGAGACTTCTCCGCGTTAATTTCGCGCGTCGTACGCGCCCCCTCCACACCGGAGGAACGACGACGAGGAGTAGGGCGGGAGGAAGGACGACGACTAGCCATTCTTCTATCGTGCCCTATGAGCGCGCAGTTGGCGCGGCTCCACGCCGACAAAACACTCCGCGCGGACCCTGACGGGTCCGCGCGGAGCTATGCGGCTAGTTGCCTAGGCTCACTTGTTGAAGCGAGGGAAAGACGAACGACCGGCGTAGACGGCGGCCTCACCCAGCTGCTCTTCGATGCGCAGCAGCTGGTTGTACTTGGCGACGCGCTCGGAGCGAGCGGGGGCACCGGTCTTGATCTGGCCGGAGTTCGTGGCGACAGCCAGGTCAGCGATCGTGGTGTCCTCGGTCTCGCCGGAGCGGTGCGAGGTCATCGTACGGTAGCCATTGCGGTGTGCTTCCTCAACAGCGTCGAGCGTCTCAGTCAGCGAACCGATCTGGTTCACCTTGACGAGCAGCGCGTTCGCGGCACCCAGCTCGATGCCCTTCTTCAGGCGAGCGGGGTTGGTAACGAACAGGTCGTCGCCGACCAGCTGGACGCGGCCACCGATCTCAGCGGTCAGGGCCTTCCAAGCATCCCACTCGTCCTCATCCAGCGGATCCTCGATGGAAACCAGCGGGTAGTTCGAGATGAGCTTCTCGTAGTACTCCACCATGTAGTCGGTCGAGCGGCCTTCGCCCTCGAACTGGTAGAGGCCATCCTTGAAGAACTCAGAGGAGGCGACGTCGAGAGCCAGGGCGACGTCCTCGCCGGGCTTGAAGCCGGCCTTCTCGATCGCGGAGACGATCAGGTCAAGAGCCTCAGCGTTGGAGTCCAGGTTGGGAGCGAAACCGCCCTCGTCGCCCAGACCCGTAGAAAGGCCACGGTCCTTCACGACACCCTTAAGGGTGTGGTAGACCTCGGCGCCCCAGCGCAGCGCCTCGCGGAAGGAGGGAGCGCCGAGGGGGGCGATCATGAACTCCTGGATGTCAACGTTGGAGTCCGCGTGGGAGCCACCGTTGAGGATGTTCATCATGGGGACGGGCAGGACGTGAGCGTTGGGGCCGCCCAGGTACTTGTACAGGGGCAGGTCCGCGTACTTCGCGGCGGCCTTAGCCACGGCGAGAGAGACGCCGAGGATAGCGTTCGCGCCGAGCTTACCCTTGTTGGGGGTGCCGTCCAGGTCGATCATGGCCTGGTCGATGTAGCGCTGATCGTCAGCTTCTTCGCCGATCAGTTCGGGGGCGATCTGCTCGACGACGGCGTCAACGGCATCCTGGACGCCCTTGCCAAGGTAGCGGCCCTTGTCGCCATCGCGACGCTCGACGGCCTCGAACGCGCCGGTGGACGCGCCGGAGGGAACGGACGCGCGCGCAGCGGTGCCGTCCTCGAGGACGACCTCGACCTCGACAGTCGGGTTACCGCGCGAGTCGAGGATCTCGCGTGCACCAATGCCTTCAATAACTGCCACGTCATTCTCCAATCGATGTTGTTGCGTGGAAGCGGTCAGTACAACGGTAATACGGACCGCCTTGTGTGGTCACCCCCGATGAGGCGACGTCTTATGGTTCGGAGCGGAACGCTCCTGTGTGTGACGCCGGACAAGCGACATTAGTCCCCGCCCACTGTGAGCGAATGCTCACATGTGCGTCACTGCGTGTTGGTTCCCGTCGCGCCTCCCAGCATAGAGGCCGCGTCGGGCTGCTTCTGAGCGGCGACCGCATCACCAAACAGAGGCGTCTGAGGTTCCTCCATCCCACCGACGGAAGGCTGCGGGAAGCGCGGGTTGATAGTGACGGAGGACGCTTCCTGGTATTGGGCCACAACAGCGTCCACCGGACCCTCCAGCGTCGGATCCTGTTGAAGCTTCATGTTGATCAGCTGCGTGAGCACGGTGTTTTCCAGAAGGACACGAGTGACACGCCCCATCTGGGCGGGCACAACGCCGCCACTACGCTGCACCACCTGCTGCACGAAGGTGTCAACCTGCGTGTCCGTCACGCTCACGCCCGCAGTTGCACCAGCAGCCAGGAGCAGGTCATGATTCGCAAGGTCCTTGCGGATCGCGTAGCCAATATCCGTACTCTTCGAAGCCTTCATGTCAAAGAGCTGCTGGGCAGCTTCCTCAACTTCCGCGTTCGAATACGTAACGCCCGACGAGGTGACCACGGCGGCACCGGGATGGGCGGAGCAGGCCCCCATTCCCAGTCCTGCAGCCACGATCAAGGCGGCGGCGGCCAGCTGGCGTGTGTAGCGCACAAGCGTTCCTTCCTCAGATGTGTTGCGACGCAATAGGACCAGTGTATTCCACCACAGGCACTACTCGCCAAAAGGTACAAGAATCTTGGTCACCAGTGTTTCCACCCACTCCAGGAGGGGGCCATCGGTCAACGGGGCGCCACCGATGCGCGAGGTGAGCGGCAGGGGTACAAGAACCTGGCGGACGGCCGCCTTAATGACGGTCCCCGGATGCAGGCGCTTCAGGCGCATGACCTGCGAATCGCGCAGTTCGACGGGCGAGACGCGCAAGTACTTGCCCTGGGTAGCGACCTCGGCGATCCCGGCGCGGCGCACTATCTCACGCAGGCGGGCAACCGCGAAGAGCAGGTCAACCTGAGGCGGAATCGGACCGTAGCGGTCGACCAGCTCATCGCGCACGTCCTTCTCCTGCTCGGGGGTGGTCGTGGCCGCAATCTTCGCGTAGACCTCGAGGCGCAGGCGTTCGCCGCGCACGTACCCCTCTGGAATGTGAGCGTCTACCTGTAGGTCCATGCGCACGTCGGTCTTCTCGGTGGGCGTCTCGCCCCTGTAGGCGGCAACCGCGTCGGACACCATTCGCACATACAGGTCAAATCCGACGCCTTCGACATGGCCGGACTGTGCCCCTCCTAGGAGGTTGCCAGCGCCTCGGATCTCGAGGTCACGTTGGGCGACAGCCAGGCCCGCACCCAGCTCCGTGTTTGAGGCGATTGTCTTGAGGCGCTCGTGAGCGGTCTCGGTCAGGGCCTTGTCGCCCGGGTAGAAGAAGTACGCGTAGGCGCGTTCACGGCCTCGCCCGACGCGTCCGCGCAGCTGGTGGAGCTGGGAGAGACCGAAAGTGTCGGCGCGGTCGACGATCAGCGTGTTCGCGTTGGAAATGTCCAGGCCGGTTTCGACGATGGTCGTGCATACCAGGACATCGAACTCGTGGTTCCAGAAGTCCTGGATGACGGCTTCAAGCTGATGCTCGTTCATCTTGCCGTGGGCGATGCGCACGCGGGCCTCGGGAACCAGCTCGCTGATATGAGCCGCGACCGAAGAGATCGAATCGACGCGGTTGTGCACGTAGAACACCTGGCCGTCGCGCAAGAGTTCGCGGCGGATCGCTGCGCTGACCTGGGCGTCCGTGTAGGCGCCGACGAAGGTGAGGACGGGCTGGCGTTCCTCGGGCGGGGTCTGGAGAATCGACATCTCGCGGATGCCGGAGATCGCCATTTCGAGGGTGCGCGGAATGGGGGTGGCCGACATCGACAAGACGTCGACGTCGGTGCGCAGCGCCTTCAGGGTTTCCTTGTGTTCGACGCCGAAGCGTTGTTCCTCGTCGATGATGACGAGGCCGAGCTTCTTGAAGGAGACGGTGCCGGTGAGTAGGGAATGCGTGCCGATGACCAGGTCGACCTCGCCTGAGGCCAACCCCGCCTTGACCTCCTCGGTCTCCTTCGTGGTCGAAAAGCGTGAAAGCGTACCGATACGCACGGGGAAACCGGCGTATCGTTCTGCGAAGGTCTCGGCATGCTGGGTGACCAGAAGCGTCGTGGGTACGAGGACAGCGACCTGGTAGCCGTCCTGGATGGCCTTGAAAGCGGCGCGCACGGCGATTTCGGTCTTGCCGTATCCGACGTCGCCGGTGAGCAGGCGGTCCATGGGAATGGGCTTTTCCATGTCGGCCTTGACTTCGTCGATGGTGACGAGTTGGTCGGGGGTCTCCACGTAGGGGAAGGCGTCCTCGAGTTCGCGCTGCCATGGCGTGTCTGGCCCGAAGGCGTGCCCCTTGGTTTGCTGGCGCACGGCGTACAGGCGGATAAGTTCCTTAGCGACCTCGTTCACGGCCTTCTTCGCGCGTGCCTTGGTTTTGGCCCAGTCGGCGCCGCCCATCTTCGTCAGGGAGGGTTCGTCGGACCCCGTGTACTTCGAGATCTGGTCGAGTGCGTCGGTGGGCACGAAGAGCCGGTCGGCGGGTTGGCCGCGTTTGGAGGGAGCGTATTCGATGACGAGGTAGTCGCGGGTGGAAACAGCCTCGCCGCGCCCGATGGTGCGTGAGACCAGTTCGACGAAGCGGCCAATGCCATGCTGGTCGTGGACCACGTAGTCCCCCGGGTGCAGGGTCAGCGGGTCGACGCCCTTGCGTCTGCGTGAGGGCATGCGCCGCATGTCGCGTGTCGTGGCGCCGACGCGCCCGGTGAGGTCGCCTTCGGTGAGGATCGCGAGCTTCAGGTTGGGGGCAACAAATCCGACGCCGGCCTGCGCGGTCGTGATGGTGACGAGGCCGGGGTTGGGGCGCGCTTCCACGCTGTCCGCGAGCACGGCCGGGCACGAGGCGTCGGTGAGGATGGAGCGGATGCGCCTTCCGGGGCCGGGGCCTTCGGTGGTGACGACGATGCTCCAGCCGTCACGCGCCAGGTCGGTGAGGTCGGCGGCGGCGCGGGTGAAGTCCCCGCGGTAGGGGTGCACGTCGCGTGCTCCCACGCGCATGAGGGTGGGCGAGACGACGACGGGCGCTGGGTCGCCCTGCCTCGCGGCCCTAGCCCCGGCCTCGTCGATGGCGGAGGCGAGGTCGGCGGGCGGCAGGTCGGTGAGTTCCCACCAGGGGTGATTCCCGCTCCCCCACAGCTCGCTCAGGTCGAGGAACGAGGCCTTGGAGGCCTCGAGGGGAGTGTCGGCTCCCCCGGCGGCGGCGCTCCACGCGGCGGCGAGAAACTCCTCGGTGGTGGCGACCAGGTCGGCGGCGCGGGCGCGGATGCGTTCGGGGTCGGAGGCGAGGATCGGCGAACCTGCGGGCAACAGGTCGAGGAGAGACTCCATGTCGCGAACCAAGATGGGGGCCAGGGATTCGATGCCGGGGGCTGCGATCCCTTCGGCGGCCAGTGTGAGCATCTCGGCGGCGCCGGGCAGGCGGTCGGCGGCCTCGCGGGCGCGGGCGCGCACCGCCTGCGTGAGGAGGAGTTCGCGGCAGGGGACGGCCCACACTCCGTCGGTGGCCTCTCCGAGGGTGCGCTGGTCGGAGACGGAGAAGGCGCGGATGTCGTCTACCTCGTCGCCCCACAGCTCCACGCGAAGCGGGTGGGCTTCCTGGGGCGGGAAGACGTCGAGGATGCCGCCGCGTACGCTCATCTGGCCGCGTCCTTCGACCATGTCGACGCGTTCGTAACCGAGTTCGGCCAAGCGGTTCGTCGTCTCCGTCAGGTCCAGAACGTCTCCGGTGCGCACGCGCACGGGTTCGAGATCGGCTAAACCTGCGATGATCGGCTGCAGGAAGGCTCGGATGGGGACGACGAGGATCGAGAGTGGACCCGCGCTGTCGTCTCCCGCAATGGGGTGGACGAGGCGCCGCAGGACGGCGATGCGCCTGGCCATCGTGTCCACCTGGGGCGAGAGACGCTCATGTGGCAGGGTCTCCCATGCGGGCAGCATGGCGACGCCCGGAATCCACGAGGCTAAGGCGTTCGTTAAGGTTTCGGCGTCGCGCCCGGTGGCGGTCAGAACCACGAGCGGCCTGGCCGCGCGCGAGGCGGCGGCGGCGAGCAGAGGCGGTCGGATGCCGACGGGGGCGACGATTGTGCCTGAGCGGCCCGCTTCGATGGAGTCCGTGGCCGTCTCAATCGCGGGGTCGGTGGAGATGTCCGGGAGCAGTCCGGTGAGAAGCACGCGCTACCTTTCACGGTGGGGATGGAGACGGCGCCCGAGGGCGCTCTTTCCCGTCAGGACCCGGTGTGCAGGACCATCTGGGTGGGGGCAAATCCCTTCGTCACAATGTCTTCGACGACGTCGGCTGCCTGTTCGAACGTCACGTCCCAGTCGGGGCGTTCCTTTGCGGGTAAGGGGGCCAGCACGTAGTCGGTCGGATCCATTCGCCCCGGCGGGCGCCCCACGCCGATGCGCAGGCGCGCGTAGTCGCGCGTGCCCAGGTGCTGAGTGAGGGACTTCAGGCCGTTGTGACCGCCCTCTCCGCCGCCGACCTTCAGGCGCAGCGTGTGCGCGGGCAGGTCCATGTCGTCGTGAATGACCAGGATTCTCTCCGGTGGCACCTTCAAAAAGGACGCGAGTGCACTGATCGGCCCGCCGGACGTGTTCATGTAGCTGTCGGAGCGCGCCAGGATCACGCGCGGCCCGGGCACGCCGCCGGGACCGACACCCAGGCGCACGTCGGCAGTGTGGGTGCGCGAGCGGTGCGATGTCAGGGTCGCCCCGCCGCGCGAGGCGAGCACGTCGAGGGTGAGGTGCCCGACGTTGTGTCGGGTGGAGGCATACTGCGCGCCGGGGTTACCTAACCCGACGATGAGCCACGGTCCGTCAGTTGTCATACTCCGATTGTGCCACCCGCGCCGAGAGCATGTCCCACTGGGGAGCATCCTCGACGACGGGGGCTGCCTCACGTCGGGATTCGGCCCACGCGTCGGCGAAGAGCTGTGCCCACTTGGCGTAGGCCGCCGAATTGGGGTGGAAGAAGTCCGCGGCGTGGTAGGCGAAGGTGTAGGTGGGCAGTGAGTATTCCTGCGTCAGGGAACGCAGGTCAACCAGGTGCGCGTGGGAGTCCTCGACGGCGGCGCCGATTCGGTCAGACATGTCCTGAGCGCGGCTTTCCTGCGGCATGATGCCGAAAGAAGGAATCGTAGAGACGAGAGTATCGGCGGGAAGCACAGCCAGGATACGGCGCAGGCGCTCCTCGAACTGGCCGGGGGCCATATCCTCGGCCATGACATCGTTACCGCCGATTGTCAGGGTGACCAGGTCGGGCGTCCAGGGGCCGTCCAGCAGGCCCAGGCCACGCATCTGTGGTATCTGGGTGAGTTCGACGGATTCGATGGTGGCACCCGACAGGGACAGATTGAGCAGGAGCACCTCACGGTCCATCTGCTGCATGATTGCGGAGGCCAGGCGTGCCGGGTAAGACTCGGTGATGCGCGAAGCACCCATGCCCTGCACGGAGGAGTCACCCAGTGCCACGATCAGATACGGGCGCTCGCCCTCGGGATGCTCATCCAGCTGACGCAGACGTTCCAACGTGGCCAGGTTGTGGTTTTCCCAGGACCTGCGGTAGTCGCCGCGCTGAGAGTCCAGGCGCAGGAGGCGCCCTATCGCGA
This sequence comes from Actinomyces bouchesdurhonensis, assembly GCF_963540955.1. Taxonomy (NCBI): domain Bacteria; kingdom Bacillati; phylum Actinomycetota; class Actinomycetes; order Actinomycetales; family Actinomycetaceae; genus Actinomyces; species Actinomyces bouchesdurhonensis. The sequence goes on along the minus strand of NZ_CAUTSL010000025.1, from coordinate 2,289 downwards.
TACCACCGCCGAAGAGGCTCGCGCCGCCAGCCGCGGCACCCGCCACCTGCCATGCTCGTTTCCCGATCCCCATGTTGCGTCCTTCCCGCGTCTGTCGCTGCTTGTCTAAGTGTAACGAGGCCGGGGTCGGTGCTTCAAATGCTGAAGCACCGACCCCTCGGTTTGTCTAGATCACTCAGCTCAGACGCCCGGCCGACGCTCCCGGGAGAGCACGGATGAAGTGAGGAGGCTCCCAGCCACGCTGCGCGTAGGCGACCGCGACGACTCGCGCAACGCCCTCCACGGCGTGCGCATCGACGAGCGCGATCGCGCTTCCACCGAAGCCGCCGCCCGTCATGCGCGCGCCATGCGCGCCCGCAGCGCGGGCAGCCTCCACGGCCACATCCAGCTCCTCACAGGAGACCTCGTAGTCGTCGCGCAGCGAGTCGTGCGAATCGTTCAAGAGAGCGCCCGCGACCGCCAGGCGCGTGCCCTCCAGCGGCCCCTCATCGAGAAGCTCAATGAAGGCGCGCGTGCGCGCGATTTCGGAGACGACGTGGCGCGTGCGGGCAGCCAGGCGCTCATTACCCAGCGCGGCCGTGGCCTCGTCGAGGTCCTCAACGTCCACGAGCTGGCCCACTCCCAGGATGCGCGCCGACTCCTCGCAGTCCGCACGGCGCGACCCGTACTGGCCGTCCGCCAGCGAATGCTTGGCGCGCGTATCGATGACGAGAAGCTCGAGGCCGACCGCGCTCAGGTCGAAGGGAACCTGGCTCGTCGACATGTCGCGGCAGTCGAGGGCCAGTGCATGGCCCTCGCGGCAGCGCAGGGACGCCGTCTGGTCCAGGCCACCCGTGTTCGCGCCCGCCACCTGGTTTTCCGCAGCGCGCGCGGCATCCACGAGCACCTTGCGCCCCTCGTCGTTGGGGGCCTCGATCGTGCCAGCCAAGCCGAGGGAGCACACCTCGTCCAGGGCGACCGCGGTCGCACACTCAAGCGCGGCGCTCGACGAGAGGCCACCACCCAGGGGCACGCACGACCACAGGGCCGCGTCAAAACCGGGCAGCGGCCCAAATCCAGCCTGCTCGAGGGCCCACGCAACGCCAGCCAGGTACGCGGTCCAGTGGTTCGTCACCTCGCCGGGGGTCCCCTTCGGGCCGATCACATCCAGATCGAGGACATCCACCGCGTCGCGGGTCTGCGGCGACATCAGCCGAATCGTTCGATCCTCGCGGGGCGACAGCGCCACGTAGGCGCGGTGCGGGAGGGCAATCGGCAGGCACGGGCCGCCGTTATAGTCCACATGTTCACCAATGATGTTCACGCGCCCGGGCGCACCCCACACGCCCGACGGCTCGTAGCCAAACGTTTCACGGAACAGGGCTGTGGCCTGCGCGGCCCCATCGGCGGGGGTAGCAGCGTCGGCCCACACGAGATCACTCACACCATCCTCCTTGGTCTCACTCCCACAAGTCTACGTGAACGCACTCACAACCTTCAGACGCTATCCCATCGCGACCCACAGGTACAGTGAGAGAACCCACCGACGCGACACAGGCAGGCATCATGTTCCTCCCCCAACGACTCCCCGGCCAAGACTGGCTCGGCGTCGTCGTCGCCATCCCCGAACCCTGGGTTTCTCAGCTCACCGACCTGCGCCTACGCCTAGGCGACCTCGCAGGATCACGTATCCCCGCGCACATCACCCTGATGCCACCCACCCCCATCGCCCGCGACACACGAGCCGCCGTCATCGACCACCTGCGTGCCATCGCAGCCCGCCACGCCCCCTTCCGCGTCACCCTCTCCGGCACAGACTCGTTCCGCCCCATCTCCAACGTCGCCTTCATGAAACTGGCGGAAGGCTCCGATGCCTGCATCGACATCGCCGAAGAAATCCGCTCAGGCCCCCTCGACCACGACACTCGCTTCCCCTACCACCCGCACGTAACCCTCGCCCAAGACGTCGACGATGTCGCCTTGGACCTCGCTCTCGACATCGGCGCAACCGTCGAAGCCTCTTGGATCGTTCCCGGCTTCCGCCTGGACCGCATCGACCCCTCCGGCATCTACTCCTCGATGGCCCTGTTTGATTTCGACGCCTCCGGCCACTGATTCGCTGCTTACCAAGCCTTTGCGCGTTACCAAGCCTTTGCGCATTACCAAGCCTTTGCGCGCTACCAAGCCTTTGCGCGCTGACCCCATCTCATTGATGCGAGCGCCCACCCCCATCAATTTCGCACGTAATTCCCTCACAACTCCTTCAAATCTTGAAATCGAAGCGTTGGAATTGCAACGTTTCCAGCGATT
>NZ_CAUTSL010000024.1:0-30157 GCF_963540955.1 Actinomyces bouchesdurhonensis | reverse complement strand
ACGCATTTCCGCTCCCGAGCACGCCAAAAGCGCCACAAAAGCAGCATTTTCCGTGCACTCATCACAAAAAGCTCCCGCGAGCTCCTACTTCGGCCTCGCGGGAGCTTTGTGTCGCGCTGCGTTTGGTCCCTCATTTTTGGTGCCAAAAGTATCAATGCTGCTTCACGTCGGCCTTCATGTGCACTTCCAACTAGAGAGGCCCCGCAGTCAAAAGACTGCGGGGCCTCTCTGGGTTCAGGCGCGTTACTCTTCGCCCTTGCTTGCGCGGTCCGGTGCTACGAACACCGCTGCGAGTGCGACGAGGTTGAGTGCTCCTATGATGCCTGCGATTAGCGGGTGGTTCGTGTAGATCGCGTATGCGACGACTCCGAGCGACGCTAGTACCGATACGAAGCCGAGATACTGGCCTCGTCTCGTGAACCTGTCCGGTATCTCGAAGGGGGCGCGCCTAGTGTACGATTCATCCTTGATCTGGGTGTCAACCGCTTTCACGTAGAGCGCGTAGATCTCTGGTGCATCGCGGCGCAGCTCGGCCAGCTCTTTTGGGTCCGGCAAGACGATTGGCGCATGCAGGTGGTTCTCCTGGATGAGCGCAAGTACCTGCTGTGTTAATTGCTGAGCTGTTCCTGCCTCTGAGATTCTTTGATCTTCATACTCGTGAGAGTGCTCGCCGAGTCGCGCAGCAACAGGCTCGGGGTTCTGGGCTGCGCCTCCGGGAGCTGCTGTCTCATCGCTCGATAGCTCCTGGCTCCCGTCAGGTCGAACACTGACCTCGCTCCCGTTAGGACTAGCGTCTTGCGACGACGCGCCGGTATCGGCATTGCGGTCATGCTGTTCTCCTTTCCTAGTCCTTTTTGCCATGGCGCCATGGTAGCTTTGTTTCATCTTTCTGTACATATTTCCGCAAGCGCGGTTTCTCGCAAATCACTCTCTTGGCCCGTTCATGACGCTATTGTGGGCGGGCTGCGCGGGCCTCCATGCGTGCGATCATTTCTAGCTCGTAGGCCTCATCAGAGCGCTGATAGCGCGCGGCCATGTCTGGGTCGGACCATCCGTACCGTGTCATCAGGGCGCGCGTCGTGGCACCCGACTGGCCATACCTGGTGGCTGAGTAGTGGCGGAGTGCGTGCCAGCCGCCGGAGTGCCCGTCTGGGATCTCGATGCCTGCGGCGGCCTGCGCGGCCGTGAGCAAGCGTGTGAGCGCCGTGTCACGCGCGTAGCCCGAGCCGCGCAGTGCTGGGAACAGGATTGCCTGCGGGCCGGGTGTGACATGGTCACGCAGATGAGTGCGCATCGTGGTAGCGGTCGACGCCATGAGGGCCACGGTCCGCACGCCCGCGGCCGTCTTCGTCGGGCCGGCCTCCAGATGCCTGCCGACGCGATGTAGCGACGCCTCCACCCGCACGCTCATACCGCCGTCCTCACGCTCGAGGAGTGAGGCGCGCGTGAGCGCGAGAGCCTCATTGATCCGCAGCCCTGCGTCCGCCAGCAGGACGACCAGCGCGCGATATGGCGCGGGCATCGCGTCAGCGAGCGCGGCGATCTGGCCGGGCGTGTAGAGGAATTTCGAGGTGACGCGAGCTTCTCGCGCGCCGCCTTTGATGTGGAGCGGGCTGGCGGCCAGGAGGGTGCGGTCATCGGCTGCCGCCGCGTTCAGGAGCGCCCGCATGGTCTCGTAGGCGTTTTTTCGCGCGCCAGGCGTCGCGTCGAGGTCGGCCCACCACTGCGCGAGCGAGGCCGGCGTCAGCGCCGTCAGCTCTGCATCCCCGAGGTAGGGGAGAACATGGCGGCGCAGATCGGACCTGCGCTTGCGCAGCGTGCCCGCTGCGGCGGCGCGCTCGAGGTCGACGAGCCATGCGGCGGCCCACTCGGCCACAGTCAGGCCCCTGAGTGACTGCTGGCGGGCGGCCTCGGCGTCACGGGCGGCGACGACGGCGGGGTGCTCCCATGTGCCGGCCGCGATGGCCGACCACTGCGCGGCCAGCCACACCTCCGCCTCGCGCTTCGTCGGGAAAGTATGCGGCGCGGAGATGCGGGGCGCGCGGCCAGGGCCGGTGTAGGTAGGATCGTCGAAGCGGGCGCGGTAACGTGGCCGCGAGGCCGTTCCGCGCTTGTCGATGGTCCCGAATGACTGTCTGCCCATCGTGTCTGCCCTCCGCGCGCCTGGGTACAAAACGGGTACAAGCACAGCATATCGCGCGGGCTACACGGGACATATGGGACATATGGATTCTCGCGCTTTTTGTGGCCAGGTCGCCAAATCCTGGCTTTTCCGCACACGCACGCGGATTGCCTGGAGCGCAGCTCTGCAATTCCCCCCATCTCCACAACAGCCCATTTATCATTGCAATTACAACAGTTAGCCCCCACGGTGGGTACGAAGTGGGTACAGGTAGCGTGATGCACTGCCGCTTGGCGGCGGCGCATCACGCTACGTTTGTTTTGCGCATCACAGTCATTCCAACTTGCATAGCGCATCGCGCGCGATGTATTGTTTAGTCATCGGGTGGGACACGCCCCCCGAACCTCGAAGAAGGAGATAGATCATGGCCACGAACTTCCGCACCAGCTGGGGCTCCGAGAACATCCACCTCACCGACGCGCGCGGGCGCCTTCAGAACAGCTTCGCCTGCACCGCCTGGGCTGACCGATTCACTGCGATTCGCCAGGGTCGCTTCCTCGTCGGTAAGGCGTCCATGACGTTCATCAAGGGCGAGGGGTACCGGATCGTTCTCACGAGCAAGGACGGCGAGCGCCTCTTCACCCACACTGAGAAGCAGTGCCCCGGATACGAGAATCTCTGCGAGATCATCGGCGAATGGCTCACCGCCAAGAAGGCTAGCTGATCCGCGCGGGCGGCCCAAGCCGACAATTGGCCTGGGCCGCCCCGCACGAAAGGAAATTCAATGCCTATGCTTCCCCTCACCCCCGCCGGGCTGAGATGCCGAAGAGAGGCCCTCGGCCTCTCCCGCGCTGACCTCGGCGCCCTCCTGGACGTCAACGAGGGCGTGATCCGTTCCTGGGAAATCGGTAAGAGCGAGCCAAGGGACCCGATTAGCATTCACATGCTCCTCGGCGAAATCGAAGACGCAGCCCTCGACTGCGTCGACGAGCTCACCGAGAGCGCGGACGACGAGAACGAGGGCGTGCGGGCGCTGCCGACAGCGCTCATCGCGTACCAGGACATTCTCACCTATCGTCAGAGCACACGATGGGCACGACGGCTCCCCCTACCCTCGTACCGTGCCTGCGTCGGGCGCGCATACCAGCTCCTCTCCGATCAGGGCATCCCCGCCCAGATCGTCACCCCCTACGACTGAGGACAAGAATCGTGACTACCGAGTACCTCGGAACGGCGACTGTCGCAGAACGCCTCGGACTCGCCGTCCCGACGATCCGCTCATACATCCTGCGCGGCCTCATGCCGGCGCCTGACGTCATCATCTCTACCCCCTCCGGCCCCCTGCGCGGCTGGTCTCCCCAGACAATCGATGAATGGCAGCGCGATCGCCCCGGGCGAGGCGCCCGCACCGACCTCGAAAAGTAGCACACAACACAGTCATTCCAACTTGCATAGCGCATCGCGCGCGATGTATAGTTAGGTCATCGGGAGGGACAAGCCCCCCGAACCTCGAAGAAGGAGATAGAAACCATGGACCTCTACGCCGCCACCCAAGCGTTCAACGCAGCCGCCAACAAGGCATGGACTACCTGCGACAGCGTCGATATCCCCGGATGCCCCGGGTGGACATTCAACGGCCCCACGCGGCCCACCACAGGCTTCTTCGTCGCTATCAGCTACGACGGCCGCGAAATCGCCCGCGCCGACGGTGACGAAGCCGATCCGATGTCGATCCACTTCTACCCGACACCGCGAGAGATCGTCACGCTCGACGACTTCAAGTGGATCATCAAGATGATTCACCAAGGCTTCCTCCTCAGCCTCGACTCCGAGTTCAACTACTGGCTCGCGAACTGCGACTGCTGCAGCTACCACTGGGATTTCGATCCCGGAGTCGGAGTGACAGCCCCCGCCAAGTCCTGACAACAAGGGAAGGCCCCCACCACCCGAGCACTGGGTGGTGGGGGCCTTCTTCACTTTTCGGCGCGATCTTCGAGAGCCTCGATCCGCTCGTAGATAGCGCGATGAGTGTCGTGTGCGTGTGAGTCAATCATTCTCTGCGCTGATTCTCGTGCCGTTCTCTCGTCGTGTATTTCGGCCGCCATGCGGCTTCCCCTCTCGTCGATGCGGTCGATGCGCGCTTTCAGATCAGACAGGCTCTCGCCGTGCCCGTCGATGGTCGCTGCGACGCGGTCGACCATCGAGGACAGGCCCTCGAGGCGATCGGGCAGCACCGCTAGGGCGCCGACCGTCTCGCTGACGGCCCTGACCGCGTCGCGGACCTCGTCGAGGTCGTCCCTGAAATTTGTCGCATGGTCATTACTGACCTGCGCATCCGCCGACTGCGCGGCTTCCTTCGCTTCCTCTGCCGCCTTGGCGACGCGCTGCATATGCGACTCGACGCTCTCTTTGAGGCGCGCACACCACACGGCGATGAGGCCGCCTGCGCCCGCGAGGAGGGCCGCGATCAGCGCGTTGGTTGCCTCGATGACCTTCGGGTCTGCGAAGATTCCGCTCACGAGGTGATGTCACCGCCTGAGTCTCCGGTCGTCACTGCCGCGCCCGCATTTGCGCGCACGTCGTCGATGGTCTCGCCTCCCGGAGTGAGGGCCCCAGCCCAATCGATGATGCTCACGCCGCCGATCTTGATCCCCGAGAGGATCTGATACACGGTCCAGGCAACGCCAAGGAACACCGTCGCCTGCGAGACGATGAGCTTCCAGGTCGCGGGGTAAGACCCCGAGACCCATACGACGGCCGTCACGACGACGGCGACGGCCACCATCAGCCATACGCGACGCTGGCGCGTCCAGTACGGGCGGTCGAGTGCCGCCTGGATCAGCGGCCACACGACGCCAATGAGGACCGACGTCACGAACGGATCGGACTGCAATCCCAGCAGAATGTCACCCTTATGCACTGTCGTCTCCTCTCACGCGGTCTCTGCGCCCGCGAGCGCGATGCTCACGGCGGCGTTGGTTGCTGCACCGTAGATTTCATCCTGGTACGCGCCGACTGCGGCCTGGATGCGGCCGACTGTGGTGTCGTGTGCGGCTTCGGAGTTTTCGCCCCAGATGCCGTCCGGCTCTGCGCCCACGACTCGCTGCGTGTATTCGACGCCGAAGGGGAATTCGTTGCCGCCCCAGGTGGATGCGGCAGCGACGGTGAGGATTCGCTGTCGCGTGTCGGGGCCGAGCACGTTGTCGGGGTCGGCGCCGACTGCGCGCTGCAGGGCGGTGATGTCGGTGGTGCCGGACTGCGCGGGACCTGCGGCTGTGCCGCCGTCCCAGCGGCCGTTGTCGATCATCCAGGCGAGCACGCGGTGCATGTCGACCCAGCCGAGGATGTCCTCGTCGTAGCGGTACTTGACGAGGACGCCGTTGCCGTTGTCCTGGGAGCCGCCCATGCTGGTGTTGCCCTCGACGGCGCGGTACAGTGTCGCGGCGGGGTCGGGCCAGGATGCGCCGACGTGGTCTGCGATGCCGTCTCCGTGCCATTCGTAGATTGCCTGCCGGCCGTAGCCTGGTTCGTCTGACCAGGCTCCGATCTGCTGGGCGAAGTTCTTGATGTACGGGACGTAGTACCACCAGGCGGCGTTCATGAGGTTGACGCCGGCCTGCAGGAAGCCCCAGACCTGGAAAGCTCCGCACCAGGCGTAGCCTCGGAAGTCGGGCTTGCCGACTGCGTTCCAGTACTTGTCGCCGCCGACGTGGCCGACCTCTTCGAGCATGGCGCGCAAGGCGGTGTCGACGGCTGCGACGACGCGGGGATCATTGGGGGAGGTGGTCATGCCTGACCTCCTTCACGCTGAGTGATGTTGCGTTCGGTCAGGAGGCCGAGCAGCTCGTCCTCCTGGGTCTTGGTTTCGGGCATCGTCTGAAGATCGGGTGCCATGATCAGTCCTTTCATGGGTGTAGGAAGCCCCGGCCACCTGGTGTGGTGGTCGGGGCATGAAGTGGCAGGCCGGAGAGCGGCCTGTCAGGTCTTGATGATGAAATTCATCGCGACGTAGGGCGGCATGATGTTGAACGGCTGCGACTGCCCTTCAACTTTGGCGACAGCCCTGTCGAGGTATCCCGCGCCAAATGAGGAGATGCCGGGCCACCCGCCACCGCCCGCGAAATTGGTCTGGTAGATGCCGGCACCGCCGCCCCACTGGGTAGACTCGCCGCCGATCTGGTGCTGGTGCCTCGGCATCTCAGCCGTCGTCATCGTGTGTTTCTCTTCGCCGCCCTGCTCGCCAGCAGGATGCGCCGACGATGCACCGAGCACGAATCGGCCGCGAAGGTCGGGCACGCGGAAGCGAAAGGCGTTGCCGAACACCCGCGCCAGGTCCGGGTAGGTGCGACGGTCGTACTCCTTCCCGTCACAGAGGAGCCAGCCGGTCGGCGCGGATGCCCCGGCGAAGGCCGCGATTACACCGGCCGGCGTCACAACCGTGATCGCCTCGCCCGGGTCACCCTTCGGGCCTCGCGGGCCTGTCTCGCCCGGGTCACCCTTCGGGCCGGGCGGGCCGGCCGGGCCGCGCTCGCCCTGGTCGCCCTTCGGGCCCTGGTCGCCCTTCGGGCCCTGCGGGCCTGTCCCCCCGCCGCCACCTGGCACGATAACGACACGGCCGGCATCATCCATTTTCGCCAGGTCCAGGTAACGGTCCCGATACGTCCTCGTCGAGGCGAGTGCCTGCATCGTGCCCTGATGAATCTGGACGAGGACTCGGTCCCCCGGATATGCCTTCCGGGTGAGTAGGCGATCTGACACAGCCATGATCCCATCATTGTCGTCTGATCCGCGGCGCCAGAGGTCTGCGTCGAAGCGCACATTGATGTACCCCTGCTTCGAATTCCGCACACACGTCGCCCACTGGTACGTTGGCTGTGCGTCGAGCTGCCGCCGCATGTCGGCGATGACACCAGTGAGATATTCGAGCTCAGACACCCTGTACCTCCTTAATTGTGGTTGTGACGAGCGCAGTCGGAGAGAGCGGGATCTTCATCTCCTGCACCGTGCCGCGCATGCGCAGCCCCTGCGAGACGAACTCGACGACGTCGCCCGGCCGGATGTTGATCGGCAGGTGCTCAATGACGAGCGACGCGGCCGGCATTGACTTCTCCTCGAGGAGTCTCTGCGCAATCTTGTCAATTGCATCCTGCGAGGTGGCTTTGACCCCAGTCTCCACGTGCGTGATCTCTCCCCGGTTGACGGTTGAGAGCGGATCGCTCGGGCTGGAGTTCCTTGCTACCCCAACGACGGCCGGCGTCGGTCCCGCGCCGTACACATCCTGCCCACGCTGCGTGTCGTCTGACCCTGGTGTCCCCACGCAGACGACAACGTTCGGCACGGAGAATACATCGCGGTCGATCGTCCACTCAGCAGAGTGAATCGCCGCGTCCCCCTCACGAAAAACGAATGACACCGGCCGTCGCGACGGCCGGATGTACGGCCCTCCCGTGATGACGCCGTAGGGGTCCGGTGTGAGCGCACCCCAGCCGACGACACGTGCACAATCGTTGAGCATTGTCAGGACATTAGTGCCGACGTCATACGCGATAGCCTCGTTGATTATCTTCGGATCCTCGTCAAGCGCCCAGTTTCCGAACTGTGTAAAGCCCATCCGCAGATTCTTCGCCTTTGCTGCGTATCGCTTAATCAAGCTCCACTTGCCAGTCGTCAAGTGGTCGTTCTCGACTTGCTCGATACGATCCGTAGATATGCGATCCAGGTACGCGAGCGTCGACAGGAGCTCGACGTCACGGGTCACACGATGCTCACTGACTGAGCGTGTCGGCGACGACATCACGAAAGTCGCCACCGGCCAGCCCGGCATGCCGACCGGCACGTAATCGACGCGCGAATGCACGTTGAACCAGTCGACGTTCTGCGAGGTCTCCGTGAGGCTCAGCTGCCCCGACGCTCGCAGACGCGACGTCGCCGACAGTGTCACCGACCCAGACTCGACACCATCGAGCAGGCCAATGTCCTGGCCGTCCGGCGTCGTGAGCATCACCCGATAATCCGCCTGCCGAGCAGGCGATGCCTCACCCACGATTCACCTCCGTCAGCTTCGCCGAGACCGTCCAGATACCGCCGACCTCGCGGCCGACCTGGACGTCTGACAGTGACCCGTACAAGACGCGGCCGAGCGGGTCACGGTACATGAAGGGCGCGGGCATGTACGCCAGATCCTCAAGCGCCTGGCGCTCGCGCGCCGACGAGTCCAGCAGCGCCGCAGAGACCTGCACGACCCGCTGACGCTGTGTCCCCGACAGTTCGACACCCAGCGTCCGGCCCGCGAAGTACTTGACCTCACGGTTCACGAGACCGAGCTGCGACCCCGTCACCGGGTTCCACGCCAGACGCACCGACCGCGAGAAGCCCAGGCCGGCCGAAATCCACACCGCCTGCGAATCCGCGAGCGCGTCGATGATCGTCACGGACGATGAGGGCATTGCCGACGTCGCGGTCACCCTGTACTTGGTCGTGCCGTTGGTGAGGCACTCCCTGTCCTTGTACATGGTCGAGGGCGGGAGTTTGTCGGCGACAATGGTCCAGGTTGAGCCGCCGTCGATTGATCGCTCGAGGCGCGTCTCGACGGTCGGCGGCTGCTTGCTGCCGGCTGGGACCTCTGGTGAGGCAATCGAGATGAGCATGTCTCCCTCCTCCTCTTCCCAGGAGGCTGTCACAATCGGCTCTGGCGGTGTCGGATACTCGACCTTGTACCGCCGTTGCACGGTGGTCGCGAGGCCATACCCGTCAGTGAGCGTCACGCGGACGACGTATTCTGCGCGATTCTCGAGGCGCGCCTTGAATCGCAGCGGTGCACGCGAGAACGTCGGCTCGGCGCCCAGCGCGGTCGCGGTGCCCTTGATCTGCTCGATGGCCTGCATGTTCGATGAGAGCAGCTCGCAGAGCACGGTCGAGATCGTCGTCGACGACCCCTTCACGTGCGACACCGTGAGTGCCCCGTCGAACGCGGAGCGGTCGAGCGTGAGCGAGTCTGGCGCGAGCGCGACGACTGGCGCATACGTGACCGTTGTCCTCCTTGTCGGGGACCAGTCCGAGTACTCGCGGTACTGGCCTTTCGTCCTGATCTGGTAGTCGATGACGCCGGCCGGCAGATCGATCGTCTTTGTCTGAGCAGACCCCGTGACGGAGACGCTCTGCCAGGGTCCGGAGTCGCCGGCACGGTGCCCGTTCGCGGTCTCCGTGTACACGGTTGCGTACCGGATGTCGGCGGCTTCCTGCCAGGTCTCATCGAGCGAGTTGTGTGCCCACGTGAACGTTACGGCTCCGACCGGAGCATATGTGCCAGGCCCGGACACGGCCGGTATGCCTGGCTTCTGCAGCACCTGGATCGTGTTCGACGGGTCCGAGCGCTCGGATTCCAAATCGTCGGTCCTGAGAATCGCGCGGTACGTGTGCGGAACCTGCAGGTCGGCAGTCTCGTGCACCCAGCCGTCCGCGTCGGCGCGCACTTCTCCGACCTTCTTATCGCCATCCCAGATTTCGACAGTTGCGTCCTGTGGATACGCGAACGTTGTTTTCCAGGTGACGCGGATCTGGCCGCGTTCATTCTTCGAGGCTGTCAGCTCCGAGACCGGAGCCGGATCCGTCGACACGCCGTTCGACTGAGGCGACGGCGGGCCGGGAACGAAGTCCGAGACGTCCCGGATGCGCGTCGGGATGATCGGCGACGCAGACACGCGGTACCAGAATCGGTCGTTCGCGTACACGGCCTTGCCATCGGCCAGCCTGAAAACTGGCGCCGTTACGCCCTCGGCGTTCACCCAGGCCACTACGTGCCACTGGCGTGGGAGCCAGGGCCCCGAGTAATTGTCCGAATACGCATCCCAGCGTTCGATCACGTATGAGCGGATCGGCGATGAGGCGTCGGCTGGCTTCGCGGCCGGCCACTCCAGCAGGACCGAGCGCCCGTCTTCAAACAGCGACGCCTTGCAGTACGACGGTGCTGACGGCGGCTTCGCCGGGCGCGCAGGCAGCGTGAGCCACGCCTGCATTGACGGGTGGCCACCATTCCAGATCGGCCCGAGCGAATAGCCGACACCAATCGAGCGTTCCTGATTTGGCAGCAGATCCTCACGCCAGTGGGACGTGCCCATGTCCTTGTACACGGTGGCGCCAGTCGGCGACGAGAAAGACACCGTCTCCGAGCCGACCCCGACGTTGCCCCACCAGTCGGTTTTCGCCGAGAAATTATGCCCGTACCCATCAGAGCGCAGCCAGAACTGCGCGTACACCTCGACGTACCCCTGGTGAGGATCGCCGGTGTACCACATCTCGACTCCGACCGACATGTAGCCTGACGACGCTGACCACTGAATCGCCACGCGTTTCTCCCTTGCTCCTTAGAATCCGATGCGCTCACGCAGCGCAGAACGCGAGGCGGGCGCGAGCCCGTCAGACACGACGCCCCCGGCCTCGACGCGCATCCGCCCGATCAGCTGATCGTCCGAGTCACGCACGACCAGGTACTGAGGCCCGGTCGCCTGGATGCGCGCCAGGCCAGCCGCGCCACCAAGACCTGCAGTGACCGACAGTGCCCCGGCCTCAAGGCCGTTTAGCTGTTCCTGCCCGTCCGCGACTGCGTCTCTGATCGCGGCCTCGAACAGCGGCGCGCGCTGCGCCGCGCCCTCAGCCAGGGCCTCGACAATCGAGCGACCCGAGTAGAGCGTCCATCCGTGACCAGAGAACGGCCCCTTCTTCGCGGGCGAGAACGGCAGGTACTGGCGTACTTTTCCGAGCACGTCCGACACGGCGCCGGTCAGCGATCCGACCATCGACTTCACGCCGTCGATGAGCCCCTGAATGATTTTCTTGCCTGATTGGGCCATCTGCCCCGGCACCGCCGCGAGGGCCTTCTGGATCTGCTGCGGGATATCCCAGAAGATGTTCTTCAGTTGCGGCAGCGTCTGCGTGATGCCGTCGATGAGCCCCGTCAGAATCTGCGCGCCGGCTGTCAGAATCAGCGGAAGATTCTGGACGAGGACCGTGACGATCGTCGTGATGATCTGCGGCAGCATCGCGATCAGCTGCGGGATCGCCTGCACAAGGCCGTTGATGACGCCGATCAGGAGCTGCACGCCGGCACTGATGATCAGCGGCAGATTCGTTATCAACGTCGTGACGATCGTGTTGATGATCTGCGGCAGCATATCGATCAGCTGCGGGAGCGCTTCGAGGATGCCATTGATCAGCGTCGTCAGCAGCTGAATGCCGGCCTCGATGATCAGCGGCAGATTCTCAACGATCGTCGTGACGACAGTTGTGAGGATCTGCGGCAGCATCTCGATCAGGGCTGGGAGCGCCGTCTGCAGACCACTGATCAGCGCTTGCAGTACCTGGACCCCCGCCTCGATCAGCTGCGGCAGCGCCTGCACGAGCGTCGTGACGATCGTCGTGACGATCTGCGGGAGCGCTGCCGCCAGCGTCGGGATCGCCTGCACCAGCCCGTTGATCAGGCCCGTTAGCAGGCCCGCGCCAGCCTGAATCAGCTGCGGGATACCCTGTGAGATTGCGTCGAGCAGGGACGTGATGATGCCAGGCAGCGCTTCGAGAAGCGCCGGGATCGCCGCCGTCAGACCGGCCGTCAGCCCGTTGATCAAGGTAACGCCCGCGCTGATGAGCTGCGGCAGCATTCCGACCAGGCCCTGCACGAGTGCCACGATCATTTGCGCGGCAGCGGGGATCAGCTGAGGAAGCCACGACGCGAAAGCGCCTACGAATGACTCGACGATCTGGCCTGCCATGTCGAGCAGGACCGGCAGCGCGGTTGAAAGACCCGTCATCAGCGTCTTGATTGCCTCGGCGCCCGAGGCAATCAGCTGCGGCGCATTCGACACCAGCTGCGCCCCATACTCCGAGACCTTGCTCACCACATCCGAGAGCATCGTCTGAATCTGCGTCGTCAGCTCGCCCCCCGACGCCTGCACCAGCGCACCGATTCCAGCTACCGCCGCCGCAATAAGCCCGCCGAAGGCCAACACCTTACCGAAGCGCGCCGGATTCAAGAACATTCCGACCTGCCCGATCAGGCCCTCGACCGCTGAGCCAATCGGGCTCGCCGCTCCCGCCAGCGCCTGCCCCATCTTCGGGCCGACTCCACGCATCGCCTCTACAGCTGGACCGAGGGCCTTGCCTGCGCCTTCCTTGACGACACCGCCGACACCCGAGAGCTTCTCCCCGAGCGAGCCGAAAGCAGGCCCGATGTGTTTGTCTCCGGCCTCGCGGATCACGCGGCCAACGCCGGCGATCTTCTCGCCGATCGCCGCAGACGCATTCGACGCCGCCTCGCCCGCACCAGACTTCAGCGCACTGCCGAGGCTCGCCGCGTGCTTCCCGACTGATTCGACGGCCGGCGCGAATACCTTGCCCGCTCCCTCCTTCACCGCACCACCAAGACCCGAGAACTTCTCCACGAGAGCAGACGGCGATGGAAGCGCATCAAACGCACCGATAATCAGCGATGGATCCGCGAGTAACATGCCAGCGCCCGCGAGCGCGGCGAAGCCTCCAGTTGCCTGTCCGAGGGCTTTTGCGATGTCCTCGAGGGTGAGTTCGCCGTCCTTCATGGCGTCGGCGAAGGGGCGGAGCTTGCCTGCGAAGATGTCGACGTACTTGCCGGCACTGTCGAAGGCCGGGCCTACCTGCTCGCCGACCGCGTTAATGATGTCAGTCAGCGGTTCCTTGACCTTGTCGAGGGAGGCGACGAGGCCCTTCTCGACGGCGGCTTCTAGGTTGCCCCACGCGCCCTCGAACGTCGATGCGGACTTCGCTGCCTGTTCCGCGACGTCCGTGAAACCGAGGTCCATGAGCGCCTGATTGAATTCCTCGGCCGTGATCTGGCCTTCGCTCATAGCATCGCGGAAGTTGCCCGTGAACGCCGCGTTGTTCTTGAGGGCTTCCTGGAGCTTGCCCGACGCGCCTGGAATGGCTGCTGCGATCTGGTTCCAGTCTTGTGTTGTGAGCTTGCCGGCGCCGTTGATCTGCACGAGGGCAAGCGCGACCTGCTTGAAAGTCTCCTTGGTGCCGCCCGCGATGGCGTTGACGTTGCCGGCCGCCTCGGCCATCTTGTCGAAGTCCTTGACCCCGTTCGCGGCGAGCTGCGCCGTCACCGACTGGATGTCTGACAGGTCGTAGACCGTCTGGTCCGCGTATGACTGGGCGGCGTCGGTCAGCTGCTTTATTCGCGATGGGTCGACGCCCGCGAATTCTAGCGTCTTCTTGAACTTGTCGGTGGCGTCGGACGCGGCGATTGCAACGGGGATCTGCGCCGTGAGTGCGGCCGTGACTCCGCCGACCGCTGCGGCGACGCCACCGAGGCCGAGTTTACCGATTGAGGAGAGTGCACCGCCGATGTGCGTCGAGAGCGACTGCCCGATCTTCGAGCCCCAGGACTCTGTCGCGCCCGTGAGTGCTGACGTGACGTCGCCCGATCCGAACTCAGACGCGATCTGTTTCTTGAGGCCCCTGAACGACGGTACGACGTCGATCCAGGCTGTGCCCAGGGATGCGCCTTCGGCCATGCCCTCTCCTTATCTAGTTGTCAACTGCCACTCGGGCGGCGCCTAGCTGCTGGTCGATCCAGTCCGTGTCGGGCATGGTCTCGATCTCGACGCGCGTGCCCGGGCGCGGGATCGGCGGCGGCATGCCCCGCCCCTTCTGCGCGTTCGTGGTCTTTGCCCACTGGAGCCAGCGCAGCGAGTCTGCCTGAATCGCAGCGAGATGCGTGTCGAGCGACCTCCACTGCCACTCTTGGTCGATGGCGCGCAGCGTCCAGGACTCCGTCTGCTTGATGACGACGGACGCGAGGCGCGCGGCCTGCCGTGCTGGCATCTGGCGCGGGGCGCGCCCGAAGAACCGGATGAAGTCGGCCTCCAGCTCATCGGGCGCGCGCGTCAGGATCGCGGCGAGGGTCAGGCTTTTGGGGCCAGCTCGCTCATGATCTGCACGAGCACCTCAGTCGCGGCTGTCGCCGTGACGCGGCCTCGCCCATCCCGGATGCTGTTGAGCAGCGCATTCGCCTGCTCGCCCGCGACCGCGCGGAAAACTGTCGGCAGTGCGAGGATGTCGCCGCGCTGAATCTCCGCGAGCGACTCGAGCAGCTCGAAGTCATCGAAAATCGTCGGGTCAACCGTGAGCGGCACGTCCGCGACCGTGATCGTGCGCATACTCAGCGGAACGGTGTCGACCGGGCCGTGAGGAGCCTCATGCTGCTCCTGCGGCACGGGGGCCGACATGTTGATGTCGCCTGCCCCGCATGCCTGCTCGTATCGTCCGCGAGCCTCGTTCACGGCCTCAATCGACCCGCCAGCCGGACGAGCAGTAGCGTATCCGCCCTGCTCGCGAGGGCCACCGTGCCACTCGATCTCAACGTCATCGCGGTTGCCGGGCACCATCTGGTTGTAAAAAGTCATCGCGCTCAACCTTTCTAAGTCTGTGAATATGTGTCGCGCCTACATGGGGTGGGATGGAAGAGGGGCGGGGCGCGACCCCGCCTGCGCCCCGGGAATGTGGTCAGGCGGGCTCCGCCCCTCTTCCACGAATGTGTGCCGCCGATCAGGCAGGCAGCGCGCTGGCCTTCGCGATGTACTCGCGGGCGCAGTCGCCCTCGACCTTCGCGGACGGATACGCGGCGATCGTCACCTCGTACCCCACAGCCTCGCCGTCCTTGTACACGGTGGAGCCGCGCTCGGTGATCTGGCCCTCGGGGATCACGATCCGCTTGACGAGGCCACCCGTGAGGAGCACCTCGAACACGAACACGCGTCGGGGCAGAATCTTGGAGTTATGACGCACGCTGATCGGCTTGTCCGTGCCGCCCTGCTGCGTCACGTTCTCCTGCCCGAACACCTCACGCAGGACGTCAGGATCGAGCGCCTGCAGGAGCTTCGTCTTGAACGTCTCCTTGTACCCGGTCTGCTGCGTGAGGACGACGTCGCCACCAAACGCCTTCATGTCGCTGGACTCGGTCTCGATGGGATTCTCGAAGCCATCCTCCGAGAGGTAGCCCAGCTTCACGAACGCAGTGTTGAGCGCGGTCGTCGCATCAGCGGGGAGCGGTGTGCCCAGCGGAGCGGCGAAAAACGCTCCGCCCTTCTGCGGCTTAGCCGCAGTAACAAGCGCAGAATTATGATCTGCCATATGAATCTCCTGTCAAGAGTAAAGATTCAGGTGAGCGCCAGGGAGGCGCTCACCGTCAGTTGAAAACGCGGAACCCGGGCATCCGGGTCCGGGAAGGCATACACCGAACGAACGTCGGAGTACGCGACGATTGGGTCGAGCTGCCAGGCGAGGACCGCGTCAGCGACCTCATCAGCAAGCGCAGACGCTTCAACCTCGGTCGGCGCCCAGGTTTGGACTGCGAACATCGGGGAGTCCCACAGGTGCGTGCGCTGCCCTCCCGTGCGGTCGACCGTGATGAACTTCTTGGGTCGATCCTTCGGCACCCGGTTCGACACCGGCACGCCCGGAAACTTCCGCTTCAAGTAGGCGATCAGCGCGGCGGTCGACGACGTCATACACGCCCCGCATTCAGCGCCTTCAAGAGCGTGTTATGCCTGGCATTGTCGCGGCGTGCCTTGAACGTCGCAGCCTTGACGACGCCGTGCGGCCTCGTCTTGCCCTGCTGCACAGACGCCTCGAAGCCTTTGCCCGCCGCCGTCGCGATCCGCTCTGCAGCGGACTCAATCATCGGCGTTGACAAAGCCCGGAGGGCGTCATTTTCGATCTTGATCCTCACAGCCGTCACCCCTCCACCAGCCTTGCCTGCACAGGCCGATTCCACACACCAGGCGTCGAATCCTTGGAATATGGCT
This sequence comes from Actinomyces bouchesdurhonensis, assembly GCF_963540955.1. Lineage (NCBI taxonomy): Bacteria > Bacillati > Actinomycetota > Actinomycetes > Actinomycetales > Actinomycetaceae > Actinomyces > Actinomyces bouchesdurhonensis. The sequence goes on along the minus strand of NZ_CAUTSL010000024.1, from coordinate 14,203 downwards.
GCGGGTTGCCGATCACTTCCCACCATCGCCCTCGCCAGCCGATCAGACAGCCTTTCACGCTCCCGACATAGGTCTTAGGGAAATGGAAAGTCATGACCGTCGCGTCGCCGTCTGGTCGCTCCGCCCCCAAATCCTGCGACGAGGACGGAGCGACCAATACGTTATTCAGCGTCTGCGCACTGCCGTATTCGGCCCGCTCATTGCCGAACTCGTCGACGGAGCCCGACCGCCTGACCCGCAGGCTGATGCGCTCTCCGAAGATCATGAGCGCACCCCAATCGTCCGCACCGACGCGAATCGAGTCAGACGAATCCCGAGCCGACGCCTGTGCACACGCGTGAAGCTCATCGACCCCACCGGCGCGCTAAACGTCGAGGACTGAGAATACGGGCCACCCGTGACCGTCGACTGCGTCGCCCCGTATGCGAAGCCATCCGCCTGCTGACGGATCGCATACCGCACCATGTCACACACAACATCCTCATACGAGTCACGCCGGATCGACCCGTCCGCGAGCGCGGATGCGAGGTCGATCCCGTCTGCGGCGAGCTCGTCGCGGACGATGCGCACCGCTCGGGGGAGGGCCGCTTCAACTGCTTGCTGGCCGACTTGGGATTCCTCGGAGGCGCCGTAGCGGATACGGAAGGCTCCCATTGTGACTTCGAGCGGGTCGGCTGCTGGTGCCATGCTCAGCCTCCTAGCTGCTAGTCGGTGGGAGCGTCCTCCGCGTCAGCGGGCGCCTCGGGCGCCGGATCGGGCTGCGGGTCACCGGCCGCGCCGGTGATGCCGAAGTCGTCGCCGAGGACGTCGAGGATGATCTCGGCGTCAGCGGCCGGGACGGTCGCGATGCCGCCCTCGAACTGCACGTGCGGGCTGGTGATGAGCAGGGTCGGAATCGCGTCGCAGCGCAGCGTTACCATGTTGATCTTCTTCTTTGCCATGCTGATCAGCCTGCCGCCACCGTCAGGACGCCGTGCGCCTTCTCGTTACCGTACTTGAGGCCGATCTCGCCGTACAGCTGGACCTTCTCGGACGAGCCGGTCTTGGCGAGGGGCTCCGCGAAGAAGTGTCCCTTTCCGGGCACCTCGAGGAACGCTGGCGCGAGCTGCTCGAGGGAGACGACCGCGAGCTTCGTCGCAGGCATGTAGCGATTGAGCATGATGTTGAAAGACCCGAAGTCAGTCTCCAGCATCTTGAGGTTGACGCCGCCGACGTTGCGATCTTCCTGCTTGAAGCCGTCCTTGACGAACAGACGGGTGAGGGCACGCTTGAGCGTCGAGTTGACGATGATCGTGCGGGTCTCGGTCTCCTGGACGCCGCCGCCGTCCCAGACCTTCTGAATCAGGTCGAGGACGTCGTCTGCGGTCAGCTCGCTGGCCTTGTGCGTGGTCGTCGCGACGTTGGTCGTGATGGCCTGCAGCAGGCCACGAGTCTTACGCGGCTGCGCGTTCGTGGTCGGCTTCGCGAACATTCCGGTGATGAACGTCTTTTCGACGTCACGGGCAATCTGCTTGATCTGCGCCTGCAGCTGCTCGGCGAGCTCGTCAGCGGGCAGCGTGGTCGAACCCAGCTGCACAGCCGTGCCGGACGGGCCGTACTGGCGACGTGCGCCCATCTTCGTGTACGAAACAGACACAGCTTCCTGGTGGATTTCCAGGACGTTCTCAACGTTGGTGCGAGTACGGGTCTCGAAAGCCGTCGCGTCCGCGCCCTCGACGCGCTGACGATTGTCGGCGGCGTCACGCAGGTCCGTGACCTGCCAGCCGAAAGTCGTCGACTCGACGGATTCGCCGCCAGTCAGACCACCAATCGAGGACAGCAGCGGCGTGTCCTCCGGGGACGCGGCGATCATCTCGCCGACGTAATTCGGACAATTGTACGTGGTTGCCATCTCGGTAATACCGGGCATACGGAATCTCCTGTCAAGAGAAGGGGAATGAATGTCAGTTGGTGTTGTCGGTGGTCAGGCCCGCGAGCTTGACCGCCTTGAGACGCGCCGACAGCTTGAAATCGCCAGCGCTCTGAGCCGCCGCAATCTGCTCATCAAGAGACAGAGACGACGCGCGAGGCGGGAAAACACCAGCACCCGAATCCGCGAGCGCGGGCACGGCCGGGGTGGCCGTGGTGCCTCGCCAGTCGGCGAGTCGCTGCGCGATCTGCTTAATCTCGTCCTCTGTGTCGCCGTGGATGAGGTCGGCGGGGACGCCGTACTCGGAGGCGGCGGCGGCGATCAGCTTTGCTCGGTGCGCCTGCGCTTCGAGGGCTGCGACCTGAGAGCGCAGTTCCTCGATGGTGGTGTCCTTGCCGTTGATCGCTTCCGTGAGCGCTTCGAGCTGCTTGTGGTCAGCCTTCGCGCGGCGCTCCCACGTGCGGGCGTGGGCCTTCCAGTCCTCGGCCGCGTCGTCCTGCTTGGCCTCCTGCGAGGTCTCTGCGGTGTCGGCGGGCGCGGTGTCCTGGACGGCCGCATCAGCGGCGGCGGGGGAGGTTTCGGTCGGTGCCTGCGCGCCGTCCGTGGCCTCCTGATCGGTGGTGTTTTCCATTGGTTTACCTTCCTTTGCGGAGAGCGTGGTTCCCGATGCCTTTGCGGAATTGGGCATAACAAAACCCCGCACCGCGTTCGGTACGGGGGAGATTGGTGATGGTGTTGGGTTAAGCTGCTGGGGCCTCGGTGGTGGAGATGCCCTCGCGTAGTTCTGCGAGTTCTTCATCAAAGAACCCCGCTGCTTTCTCGTTGATCGCTGCGAGCCGCTCAATCCATGTGGCCGTGACGGCTCCGTATTTGACGAGCGATGAGACTGCGCCGTCGACGTCGGGGCCGTCGCATTCAAGCATCATGCGCAGAAAATCCACCTCGGTACGGGCACCCAGTGCGTCAAGCTCTGTGATAGCGTCACGTACAAACTGCTCTACGGCGTTAACCTCCATATGCGCATTATAGACGCTTTCCAAGTGGAGTGATAGTTTTTATGCGACGTCCCTTCGCATCATTTCTATATGCGACGCGAATCTCTACCCCATTGACTTGACCAGTGGCAGACGCGAGGTCGACGTCCTCTAGGACGCCCTTCTCTCGCAGCAATTGAGCGCCCGCCTGCACGATGTCGTCTGCAGTCCAATCCGGCGGAAATTCGGTTCTCCCGAATCTCCACCCATAGCCCGCCAGGTGTCCTCCTGAGCCTTCGAACCCATAAAGGGTGTGACGCCACTCCCTCGCACGAAGCGGGGGAAATTCCTCTGGCCACGACTTTGGCGCTTGTGTCATCTCCCGAGGCGGGATTCTGTGCGCGGATCCCGGTGTGAACCCACGCTCCCGACGAACCGTGCGGGCACTGACCCGGTCCTGGTCGATCACATGACGTTGAAGAGTGCCGTCGTTGGAGACCCGTTTTGGAGTGCGCCCGTCTGTGAGCTGGTCTGGGAACAGCTCTCGCATACGCGCGGTGATCTTCTTGATGTCGTCTGTGCGCGTGCCTTCATCAGCGAGGTCATCGACCGCCTGCTGGTACATTCGTTCGTACTGTGTGTGATCGTAGCCCTTGATGCGGGGCTTCTTCGACCATGACGGGACGATCTGGCAGTCGCACTTGAAGTGTGAGCGCTTGAACTGCGCGGTTTCCTCGCTCTTATAGACGAAACCCCGAGAGGCCCAGAGCATGCACCAGGCGCACGTCTCCGCTCCGGTCGGCACTCGAGCGTATCGGGGCTTGTTCGGATCACGCTCGGCCGCGTGCTGCGTGGTCGCGCGGCCGGCGTCAGAGATCAGCTTGCGGGCGCCGTCAGTGAGCCTCGCGAGCACTCTCGCTCGTCCTGTACCCTCGCGCAGATCCCGGATCGCCGCCCCGACGATCTTCGCCGCTTCGTTCTCATCGACGAGACCGGCCGGCATCACGGGGGAGTACGCCTTCGCGACGCCCTCGGCCTCGCGCTGCTTCTCGTACCACTCGAGCGCCGCCGACGACGCGACCTCAGCTGATTCCTCAACGAGGCGCGGATACAGCTGATACAGAGCGTCCTCAAGCGTCCCGAGATCATCGATAGGCAGGCGCTTCCACAGCGCCCGCATCCGGCGCTCAGCAACATCGCCCGCGCGGTTCTGCGTCCGCGCGAGCTGCTGCACGTCGTGGATATGCACGCCGCCTCCTCACGATCTCTACTTCTCTTCGGTCGCAGCAGGCGCGTCTGCGGCATCGGCATCAGCCGCGGACAGTCGATCAAGGAGACCGGACGCTTCCGCGCGGCGCTTGTCCGACATCAGGCGCGCGATCTGCGAGCCCGAATAGCCGAGCTCTTCGAGGACGACCGGGGACTCAGCAAGCCACGGCAGCGCGCTGATTTGCTTCACGATCGCGTCAGACTGGGAGACAATCGACGGGTGCGCGGGGTCGCCCCAGCGCGTCGCCAGAGACCGCAGCTCCGGCGTCATCTCATCAAGCCCGTCACGCATCATCACCGCGTGCGCATAAACGCGAGTCAGGGCCGCGTCGAACACGCGCTGCGCGTTCTTTGCCTTGATGACTAGCTCTTCCTTCGCCGCATACAGAGCCTCCGCCGAGGACGGATTGTCCTGAATGACGCCGAGCGACGAGACCGGCAGCGACGACACGCCCGACAGCTCGGTCGCGAGCGCACGCATCTGCTCCGTGAACGGCTGTGAGGACTGCTGGGGGAGTACCGTGACCTTCGGCCCGTCCGGCTCTTCACCGGACGAGATCGTCTTGATTGTGCCGAGCTTCCAGTCCCAGGAACGCAGATCACTGATCAAATCAGGGTCAACGCCCGACAGTAGGATGCCCGGTGCTGTGAAAAGCTCCGTCGCTAGCTCTTCACGCAGCACCGTGCGCATCGCGCGCTGGGTGATGCTCATGACGTCGCGGGAGATACGCGAGCGCCCGAGCGGACGGTCGAGCGAGGGCTCGAAGGGCAGGGCCTCCATCATGGGCGCGCCCAAGCCGTGCAGCTCGGCGTGGACGATCCGCCAGGCCGACGCTGCATTCAGCTCGACGACATACGTCGAGTCGACCGTGTACAGGGTGAAGCGTGTCGGCCGTCCGCCATCGTCGATGTCGTCGATCGTCAGGCCGTAGGACAGGCGACGTCGCACGCGGTCCCAGAGGCCCGCAGCCCAGTCCGCCGAGTGGCCCTGAATGATCACTGTCGGCTCTCCTGCCGCCTCGACGCCTTTGCGCAGCGTCAGGAAAGCGACCGAGTGCGTGAGAGATGAGGGGATGGTCTGCGCGATTTCCAGCTCGAAGCCGGTTTCCGCGAGCAGGTCATCGATCTCGAAGGGATTATCGCTGCCCGTCGATGAGGTGACTCCGTCCCAGATCAGCAGGTCCGACAGGCCGAAAACGACCTTGCGGGGCCATCCGATGACCGCGCCGAGCTGGTCGACCATCTCGTCAGGGACGGAGATGTCGAGGTTGTCGGGGCGGACGACGCCGTCGAGGTACGCCTGCCGCAGCCGGTTTCTGGGCTGCTTGGTTCGCCAGAGCTCGACGAGCTGCGCGAGCGCCGTCTGCTCTGCGGGTGTCAGCCCCGGCACGGCCGGAGCAGAGAACATCACCGGGGTCGCGAGCATGAACTTTTTGGCGCTCACAGGGCCCTCGCTTTCTTGCCCGGCCGGCGCCGGGTCGTCTTAGCCGCCAGAACAGCCGCGCTCACGGCCTCCAGCGGAGTCTCATCTCCATCGGGGATACTGGCTTCCCACCCCCACGCGCCGTCGCGGGCGCGAATCTTCCTATCGCACACGGCCACCGCCGAGTTAAGCGCATCCTCCGGGTCACCGGCCGGGTGCGTGATGCGCCCGTCGCGCAGGCCCTCGAAGAACAGCGAGCACGACTCCAGGTACTCCCTGGTCGTCATGATGTGCACGATCCGAGCGGGCACGCCGCGGACCTGCAGAGCGTCCGCGAGCGCCGACGCGCCGGAGCCGCCGACGAGGTTGATTTGCGCGGTCCGGTCTTTGCGGGCGGCGAGCCAGTCGGCGACGGCCTTCACGCCGTCGCCCGTCGATCCGGTGAACGTGTCGATTGCGTTGACGTGGAAGCGCACGTCGGGGCCGGCGCCGGTTTTCAGCGCGCCCGCGAGCGCCTGCCGCTTGCCGTCCGCGCTGAAAGCAACGGCGAAGGACCGGATACCGTCTGCCGGCGCGTCTGCCGTGGTGGCATCCCAGGTGGTCGGGTCGATCGCCCGAGATGCGCCAGCGTTCGCCGGCCACATCCCGAGGCGCTCGCGCGCGAATCCCTCATCCGAGAGCGTCTTGCGCTCAAGCTCGATAAATGCACGCTTCATCCTGCCCGCCAGCAGCGCGGGGTTCGTGGCTTCCCAGGTCTTGACGTCGTCCATGCGCAGCGGCTTGTCCGGGTCGGCCGACCATTCATGCCAGCACATCGCGCCGGGATGCTCAGACAGCGCCTGATCGCGGATACGCTCGAACACCTGGCCGTTGGCGTTCGGCCCGGGCGGCGTGCCCGTGTACAGAACCTGCGAGTTGCCGAGGTGACCGGCCGAGCCGGTCGAGGTGATCGCTTCGAGCGCGTCCTCGGTTAGTTCCTGCGCCTCGTCGAGGACGATCAGGTCAGCGGTGAAGCCACGGCCCGAGGACTTCGAGCGAGCGATCACGCGAAGCGATCCGCCGTGCCAGCCGCGCGACGGATCGTTCTTGAGAATGATCGCTTCCTGCCCGTTGACGTTGCGGACCTGCTCGACCATCGCGTTGAGCTCAGGGTATCGAGCGGCCTCGTCATCGGCCTTCTTCCCGAAAAACTCCTTGAACCTGCGGTAGTGCGCCTGAGCTGACTTGACCTCGTGCGCCGAGTGAATCACCGTTTCGCCGAGCAGGACCATGCCGAAGAGCTCACGCATTTCGAGCAGCGCGTTCTTGCCGTTCTGGCGGGGGACGGATAGGCCGGCGACGGGGTGCTTCCACTCGTCTTTCGCTGAGGCTGCGAGCCAGTCGTCAAGGACGAGCTGCTGCCACGCGTCGGGTATCAGCCCGAAGGTCGAGGCGAATTCTCCTGCCAGTTCCCCGAAGGACTTGGCGCGGCGCTCAACGGCGACCCTTAGCCTGGGAGCCTGCTCGATGCTTCGCCAATCGCTTCTGGAAGTCGACAACCTGGCCCCCCTCTCCCTTCACCGACTCGGGAACAGCGGCACCCGAGGTCCCTGAAATCTCGGAAATCAGCGCGCGAGCCTCACGGATCAGGGGCGCGCGCTTGTCGAACTCGGCGTACTCGAGGGACGCCAGGGTCAGATCGAGCAACTTCTTCCTGGCGTCCAGCTCATCGAACGCATCCGCTTTCTTTGTGCTGGTCTTCTTCTTCGCCACCCCAACCACCCCCCCCCGAAAACGCCAAAAACCAACGAAAAACGCCTACCGCGAGCGCCAGACCCCCACCAGACACCCCCAGCGGGCGCGTGTCAAACGAACACAGCCGGTCAGCGTTTTTCCAGCCCGTCCCGCCTGAAAGCGGGGGGGTATGGCGCTATACCGCTGTGGGAGTGAGCGCCCGGGGAGGGAGGGGGAGGTGCCCCTATTTGCGTTGAAATTACGCCACAAACAGGACGGCTTCACCAATCAACGTCAACCGAAGCAGGCCGAACGACCCGCTTCGGAACACTCACGCGATCACCGCGCGACTGATTACAGCGACGACACAGCACTCGACCGTTCTCGAGAACGTTCTTCCCGCCCCAACGATGAGGAAGGATGTGATCAGGCTCCGCCGACGCCGGCGTCAACGTGCGCACGTAATCGAGCACGACACCGCAGGACGGACAGTGCGTGATGCCAGCTGCGCGGCCGGCCGCGAGCACTCGCGTGCGCCAGTGCTTGTACTGGCTCGTGCCCGTCCGGGAGGACACCATGCGCGCCACCCCCTCGCCGCAAACTCGAATGGCCCCCCACTTACGCGGAAGGCCACACTAGAAATATACACCGTTGCACTAGCTTCGCAAGACCGGCCCCCTGGGCGTTTCACACCACCCCCCGGGGGTGGTTTCGGACGCCCCCCTGGTACAGAACACCCCCCCAGGGGTGTTTGCAAGCACCCCCGGGGGTGGTCGCAAAGCCCCTCCGGGCATGGAACCACCCCCGGGTACTCGCAGCACTGCCCCGGGGGAGGCTCCTGTCAGGACGCGAGTGCGACGATGTCGGCAACCCTGTAGGTGCGGTGCCCGACCTCCGGCGAGACCGGCCGCAGCTTCCGCCGCTGACACCACGACCGCACGGTCGCGTCCTTGATCGGCTTGCCGACGATCAGCTCGGCGACCCTGGTCGCGCGCGGACGCGGCAGCTCAAGTCGCTTCGCCTCGGCCATCATGAGGACTACGGCCGTGCGGCAGTCCACCTTCTGCCAGCACTCACGACACTTCACCTCGTCGGCGCCCTCCCGCGCGAGCAGGTCAGCGCCACAGCGCGGGCACTTGCCGACGAACATGAGCCGCGCGTGGGCTGGGGCCGCGAGACGCTCGAGGCGCTTGATCGAGTACAGGACTTCGTCGGCGCACTGCGCCGCCAGCGGCCACCGTCGAACGCGGTCCTCGTGCGCTGCGAACAGCTGCGCGACCATCCTCCAATCCCGGGCAGGCACACTGTATCTCGGCCCCATGACGAGACGGATCAGCTCATCACCCCACGTCTGCAATGCCGAGGCCATCTCATCGACCTCAAGCATCAGCGCCAGACGCAGCGGCGGCGAGGAGGCCGAATGCCCCGTCGACCCGCCACCCTCCGGCACCGACTTCCGAGACGCTATGTACGCCAGATCAGCCATGAGGCCCGGCAGGGACTGAGTCGCAACCCTCAGACGCGCTGCCCCGCCCCGCGACAGATACTCACCCGGCATCAGTGGCTCTCCCGTCACCGGGCACACCTCACCAGTCCTCAGCATCTGAGCACCTCCCCGAGGTCAATACTTCCTGAGTCATCTCCTGCTTCTTCTCCTTCGCTTTCGCTTCTTCGAGCCTGCAGCAGGTAAGGCGGTTGCCTGCCCGACCTGCTCCCTGCCCGTCTCCTGTTCCCTACTGCCTACCCGGACTCCCGACCCGTACCCGTACCCGTACCCGGGGATACACGAGTCCAGAGGCCCAGACGAATCGAGTCCGACGCCAGTCGGGATGAATCCGCGCTCTCGCTTGTAGCCGGTTTCGGGTGTGGTGCCCGTGCGGGCAGCGCCGGGGTCACCGATGCCGGACTCGACAGCGAGCTGATCAGACTCACCGGAATCCGCGCAGGTCGGGATACCCACGGTCGCGCCGCCAGGCGCGCTCACAGTCACGGAGGCGTCCGCACAGCCCGAGGTCACACCCGTCGTAGGTGCGCCCGAGGCCGGGTCGCCATCCGCCGCGTGCGCGCTCGCACGCTCACCTCTCTCTCCACCAGCTGCCGCGCAGGACGCGGCCTCCGCGCCGCGCAGCATGCCCGCACGTTCGAGCATGCCGCGCGTGAACGTCCCATACCGGGGCCGCTCGGGCGCGGGCAGCAGCTCGTGAGACTGATCCCACGAGCCTGTAGGGTCGTCCGCTCGGGACGAATTACACCGCGTACACGCCACGACGAGCGTGTCCACAGTGCCAGCCTCCCCGGGCGTTAAGTGATCAAGCGTCCCCTTGCGGGCAGATGTCTTGCCAGGCCAATACACCTCGACACCGCACCAGCGGCACTGGTCGCCGTCGCGGGCGATCACAGCCTGACGCAGCGCCTGGTCCGAGTTGTCGCGCTGACGTTGGCGGCTCCACTCGACGTCGGCGCGCGATCGGATATGCACGAAATCCGGGTCTTCGACAAGCTTCGGCTTCTTCCCTTTCGGAGTGTCCGCCCACTCGATGAGGCCCGTATCGAGCGCGATCTGCAGAACGTCAGGATTCCCACCCGCATACGTGTAGACCACACCCATCTCGATGACGCTGTCAGTCAGGTGAGCCGCCGAGTACGCGGCACACCTCATGATGAACCCGAACAGCTCGTTCACAGTGCGGGCGTCCGCCTTCGGGTGTGACGCTGCTTCCATCAGCCGCGGATACATGTCCGCGTCGTCGCCCATCTTTACCCACGCCATCAGCACACCTCCTTCTTCTCGTTCGCTTGCTGTTCTTGCTCACCCCAACCGTCCTCCGGGAACAGATACCTGGGCCGGAAACCCGGATAATTCCGCGTCATCCAGGCACGCTCCGTGTACCGCTGGTACTCCGCCTCACGCCGCAGGAAGCACGGCCGACAACGCGTGTGCCCCGCAGCGAGGACCTCGCCGCAGTCCGGGCAATACCTCTCGATCACGACGCCACCGCCCGCATGCGCGCCGCACCGCCAGAGCCCGGCGCGCTCGCGGCATGCGCCTGGACTCGGGTGACCTGCGCCCGTGCGCGACGCAGGGAGGGGCCGACCTCGTCGACCTGCAGCTCAACGACCGTGCGACGTTCACCCTGCTGGGTGTCGTACGAGCGCTGGGTGAGGCGACCCTGAACGATGACGCGCATGCCCTTACGCAGCGACTCGGCGACGTTCTCAGCGGTCTCGCGCCACACGGAGCAGCGCATGAAGAGGGTGTCGCCGTCGCGCCACTCACCGGCGTTACGGTCGTAGGTTCGGGGGGTGGAGGCCACCGTGAAATCGGCGACCGCGGCACCGGACTGCGTCCAACGCAGTTCGGGGTCAGCGGTCAGGTTACCGATGATTGTGATGACGGTATCTCCGCCCATTACTTCCTCCGTCTTCTCTCGATTCCTCCGTGTACACGCGAACGCGGACCTCATACATCGGTAGAAGACCGTTCGGCTTTTCCTGGGTTATGCGGTCTGCAACCACAACATGAGGACCGTCGAGGACGACGTCGTCTGGGCCATCTGCCACCAGCCGAGCCTCGGTCAGCCCATCTACGATCGCTGACGCCGACGGCGCCAGGTTGCTGCTGTTACGCCGACGCCTATCCGGGTACGCGAACTCGACCTCGACGCGAACTCGGCCTCGACAACCGAGCCGCGTAATTTTCCCGTTTTCGAATGCGATGAGCCTGCCCCAGCGACGCAGCCGCCGCACCCGTTCCTCACGCGGCAAACAGCATCCCCGCTCATTGTCAGTTACTAGAGAAGTCCTGTGCAGTCGTATCACCCGCGACTCCCACACGAGCATCATGCCGCCTCCTTAAGGGCGATCGCGGTGAGCTTGTAGATAGCTGCTGCGCCCTGTTGTGGGACGACGCCATTCCCGAGGAGCCGTAGCTGCTGCTCACGTGTCAGCCCGAGGTCCTCGCCGCTCACGTGGCCGTCCTCCAATCCCATGAGCCACTCGACGAAGCGAGTCGAGAGACGCGAGCGCCCCCCTCGCGCGTCGGCGGTACAGTCGGGCGACGGAGCCGGACGGCCGAGAACGCGCTCCCACCGGGCAATCGCTTGCCCGTAGACGCCGAAAATGCCGTCCTCCATACCTCTTGCCACCTCGTGCAAGTTCGCGCCGTAGCCGGCAGAGGACGCCGTTGCATTCGTTGCCTGCGGCGTCGGCAATAGCCCTCCGGTCGCCAGCAGGTTGTGTTCAACGATGATCGCTAAGTCGGTCACCCGCGAGCGCCCCGGCTTCTTCCGCAGGTGAGCTTCGGGAGAGTTGCCCGAGGGCTGCGCGACCGGCGTCGGAATCAGCGTGCGAGGTGCTCTATCTGGTCCGCGAGACTCACCGAGTGCCCCCCGGCCCGCCGCTTCTCCGGCGTCTGCGAGCCCCCGCAGCTGCCAAGGCTCGCCAGCGGGGTGGCTAGTAAGGAACAAACGCTCTCGCTGGTGAGGGGCTCCGACGTCGGAAGCCCTCGCAATACACCATTGCGAGTCATACCCGATTGAGGCCAGGTCTCCGACCACACGGCCGGCCGCCCGGAGAACAGGTCCATCTGCTCCGTCCCAGCAATCCCTGCTTTGACTCCACCAAACTGAACGCCCCACTTGTCAGCGCTCCTCTCACGTTTTCCCACACAACCAGACGCGGTCTCAGCGCCTTGATCGCCTCGAACATCGACTCCCAGAGGCCCGACCTCGTCCCCGAGGCCATGCCCGCGCGGCGCCCAGCGCTGCTCAGGTCCTGACAGGGAGACCCGCCGCATATGATGTCGACCGGCTCAACGCCCGACCAATCAACCTGCGTAATGTCCCCAAGGTTCGGCACGCCAGGCCAGCGCACCTCAGCAAGCCTGCACGGCCCCGGCTCAACATCACTCGTCCAAACGACCCGTGCATCCGGATCGAGCGCCATGCACGCGGCCATATCCAGACCGCCGTAGCCAGTGAATAGACTCCCGATAGTCGTCATCCTGCGGCCTCTTCTCGTTCCCACATGCGGTAATACGGGTTCTCGAACTCGCGCTCTCCGCGCGGGTTTGCGATCTCCAAGAGGGCATCTGCGTGACACGGCTGATCAGCTGGGCACCAGCACACGAGATCGAGGCCCCAGAGGTTCCGCGCCGCACATCCGGCGACGAACCGCCCCTCTGCCGTGTGCCTGATCCAATCACGGTACTTCTCGACAGCCTCCGAAGGAGACTCGACGATAAGGGCGCCGCCAAATTTAAGCTCAAACGGCGACCGCGCGACCCTAAACGGATTGCCGTAGAGGCTCCCTCGCCCCACGTATACCGCGTGAGCCGGCATCTTCCACCCGCGAGCGCTGCGGCGCTGGATTCTGATTGGGAGTCTCATCGCGTCTCCTCTGCCCAGATGCCGACCTCGGCGAGCTCAGCTGGCGTGTACCCGCGCTCGCGGGTGAACTGAACGATGAGGCCGACGCACGCTTTATGCGTGACGGCTTGAATCGATGCGTCGGTTTCGGCGTCGATAGTGACGGCTGCGTTCGCCCCCCGTGGTGCGAGGGCCCCTCGGCAGACGGGGCAGCGCCGCCACGCCGGGACACTGCGCACTGTCTGGACAGCAATCATTTCTTGCTCTCCTCTGCAGGCTCCACGGCCTCGCGCTCCGCGTCGATGAGCGCATCGACCGCTTCTGCGATCGAGCGCCGGATTATCCCCCTGTCCATTTCGAGCTTGCCGTACCTCAGCGCCAGGCTATCCGCGATGTCGGTGAGGTCCGCGGCTGCGTCCGCGATCGCGTCGCGCAGAGCCGACGTGCAGTCGAGCAGGTACACCATGTCGGGCACTGCAGACTGGTAGAAGGCGCTGACCGCCTGCGCACACGCATGCGCGTCTGCGCTGCTCACAGCACGTCCCATATTGTCGAGTTTGTCCCTGATTGCTGCGATTGATGTCGGCGCAGACCGGCGCTTCGCGATAGCGACGAGTTTGTCAACGGGGTCTCCCACCATGACCTGAATCTCGAGCGCCTCGGCGTCGTTGCCGGCGTATCTGTCGGCGATTTCCGCGGCTGCGTCGGCGAGTTCCGCGGCTGCGTCGGTGATCGCCGTCTGCAGCTCCTCGACGCGGTCGACGTCGTTACTCATGCCCTCGCGCTCGTTGATGACGGTCATCAGTGTTCCTTTCGATGGCGTGCCCCGCGCTCGTGTGACGCGGGCGTCGTGCCCGCCCGGGACTTGCACCCGGGGGTCTGCTGGTCGGGCTACGCGGTCTTGTGGCCTGGCCGCCTTGCTTTTCTAGGCGGCGGGTGGCTTCCCGTGACCGCGCTCAACGGGATACCGCTCAGTCACGCATTGCGATCCCAGCGGCGGCGAGCATCTTCCTGAGCGACCTTCATGATTCGTCCCCGATCGCTGCCGTGACCTCATCTGCTGCCTGCATTGCGTCGGTCATCAGCGTGGTTCCGCGGACGAGCGTCCCGGCGCTCTGCAGTCCCTGGTTGCTCTTCTCATCCGCGATCGCGCGCGTCAGGGCGTTGCCGACCTTGATGTACGAGTCCGCGAGCGCCCGTGGTCCTCGGTTGGTGGTTCCGCCGACTTCTGCTGTCTTGTCTGCGAGCAGTGCCTTGAGGGCTTCGCGGCCGGCGTGCTCTGCGAGCAGGACTGCTGCGATTGCAGCGTCGACCTGGTTAAGCTCGACGGTGATCGTGTTCTCGAACCTCACAGCTCCGTCTCCTTCTTGTTAGCTGGACCTTCGAGGAGGCGGAGGACCAACAGGCCAACTCCCGCGCCGCCCATGATTGCGCCGATCATCAGGAGCAGCCCGTTGGCGGTTGCTCCGGTCTTGGCGAGGCGTGTCTGAGGTTCGGGCGCCGGGGTGGTCGGCGTCGGCTCGGGCGCCGGGGTGGTCGGCGTCGGCTC
>NZ_CAUTSL010000023.1:0-33522 GCF_963540955.1 Actinomyces bouchesdurhonensis | reverse complement strand
GCTCGTCATGTTCCAGGAATGTCACCGTCTGGCAGGTGCGTTCGCGGCATATCCATCGCCGTATTGTGCCACCGGATCCGCACCGGGACCCCGGCCCAGGGCGCGTCGATCACCTCCACCACCATACGCCCGTGGCCCTGTGCGATTCAGCCCACAACCAGGGTAGCCAACCAGCTGGTTGCACGACTCAACACCGAGCACTAGAGCATCTGGGGTGCGAGCAACGCTCATCAGATGGAAGCCCTCCAAACCGACGAGCAGATCACACCGATCACAACGATCAAGCGACACGGAGCAGCAGCAGGTAGGGTGAGACACCGCCCGAGGTCCTTTGAAGATCGCGGGGGTAGAAGTCCGCTCATCATCAAGGACCTCGACCTCTACCCGCAACCCCCGACCAACACCCGGTCACCCACACTCAACTCGGAAGAGCCCGTTAACCCGGTAAGTGGCGTGTTAACCCGACAACTGGCACCCTCAACCCCTCAATGCGCACGTTAACCCCTTAGGTGGAGCGTGGGCAGGTGTGCCCATACTCCACTAGTAGGGTCCAGCTGCGCATTGAAGGGTTGACACAGCCACCCATGGGGCCAGGCCGCCGCAGGCTCAGCACGCAGCAGCCCCACGAGGCCCCGCGCATCCGCAGATCCGAGGCAACGCGCCGTTCACGAGCCAGCCGCGACGCGAATCGCCCGGACCTAAGTGGCACTACAACACTCCCTCACGTAGCACGAAGCCGCAGGTGCCAGGTGCCGGTTTCGCGTTCGACCTCGCGCCGATCGTGCCACACGGCAAGTGCCAGGCGGTACAAAGACCACGCCGACGGGAACGAGAGGGACACCGGTTCCACCATATTGCTTGTTGCCGATCAGATGGGTTCCTCCCGACGGGGCTAGCTCCTGTCGGCGGAGCGAGCGCGCCAGCGCCACCGATGCCTCCCCCGATGACGCTCGGGACCGAACCCCGACCAACACGTTTTGTCCTATAGCCCCCAGTTTTGCAACGAGCTTTTCTATGCCTCGGCTCTGACCGTCGCCGCAGAGCAGCTGAATCGGCGTTGAGTCGCTGTTCTCGTCAGGCCAGCCCCTATTTCTGTGCGAGTGTCGACGGGAGCTGGATCTGCGAGGCTGCAGCCGCGTCGAGGTAGACGTACGTGGACGGTCCAAGGATGCCCGCGACGGGCAAATCGAGGGGGGAAGCACCTGCGAAGGCACGCCCGAGGGCCTCAGCTTTCCCGTCGCCGACGGTCGTCAGCCACACTTCAGGGCAGGCGCGCATGACCGGCATGGACACGGTGATGCGCTCTGGCGGGGGCTTGGGAGAATTGCGGATCGCCAGGATGGGGGAGGACTCTTCGAGGTCAACATGCCCGGGAAACAGGGAGCAGATGTGCCCGTCTGGCCCCATGCCGATCAGGGCGATGTCGAAGGAACCGTCGCCCATCAGCGCGGTCCACGTGGCCGTGAAGGCGAGCGTCGCCGCATCTAGGCAGCCACCTCCCGGCGCCGACGCATCCGAAGTTGGCATGCGCACGAACTCCACGCCGCTGGCCGCGTGGAAGAAACCTTCCCACGCCTGATCGTCGTTACGATCGCCGTGCCCCGCCGGGACGTAACGCTCGTCTACCAGCCACACGCGCACGCGTGACCAGTCGATCTCGCCGACGCGGGGGAGAAGCGAAGGCAGAAGTGACGTCGCTACAGCACCACCGGAGATGGCCACGTTAATCCGGCTGCCAGCTTCGGCCTCGTCAATGAGAACGCACAGGCGCGCAAGGAACGCGCTGCCGACCGCCTCGTTGAGCGCTTCCACGGTGGGTAGTACCGTCAGGGTGTTAACGGATACCACGTCAGTCCTCCGTCGGGCACTCGGCCAAGCGCGGGAGTTCGGTCGTGAGCAGTTCGCCGTAGTAGACATCCGGATCCAGGCGTCGCAGGTCCTCCATGAGGGAGTCTTGCACTGAGCGACGCGCCAGGTTCACGTTGCGGTCCTCCAACCCTGGGCGCGATAAACGTGCGACCGAGGAGGTGGCGCTGCGCGAGAGTGACACGGTCGTGTCGTCGTCGAAGAAGAACGTGATGTCGGTGATCGTGTGTGCCTCGGGGGCGACGACCCGCTCAACGGGCACACCCAGCTGGTGGTGCAGCCACGCGGCCACGAGGAACGGAGACGGATGCGTCGCGTTACCCGCCACGCGGATGGAGGTGGGCAGACGATCGAAGTCCTCGGCGACGGCTGCGAGCAGCGCGCGCCACAGGGTAACTCCCGCCCATGCCAGATCAGTGTCGCCCGGCGTGTAGACGGTCGACAGGGCCGACAGGGTCTCCATCGGGCACTCCGTGGCTCTCGAATCGGTAATGCGTTTGACTGCGAGGCGCCCCAGCGGGTGGGCGCCGGGATTCTCGGGCGGGGTTACCGGCCAGTAGGTGACGACCGGCGTGTCCGACTGGAGCAGCGGCATGACGAGTGAATCGATGTTCGATGCCGCCTCGCCGCGAGGCTCCAGGATGATGATGTCCGACAGGCCAGCGGCGTCGCCCACGCGGATCTGCGCGTTGAGGAGAGCGGTGCCCTCGGTTGACTCGGGTTCGACGATAACGATGACGCGGCACGGGTGCTCGCGCGAAACAGCGTCGGAGACTTCGATCGCCTTGTCTACGTCAATCATGTCGGGCACGCAGATTAGCAGCGTCAAGACGCGGCTGAGAGCAGCCGATCCACGTTCGTCGCGCAGCTCCACGATACGGGAGGCGACCTCGGCGGACGTAGTGTTCTTCAAAGTTATAATCACGGGAGCCTCCAGAAACGACCGTCACAGGCCAGCATGTCGTGCGCGGACTGGGGACCCCACGTGCCCGGCGCATAGGGTTCGGGCTGGCCCTGGGTCTCCCAGAATGACAGGATTGGATCGAGGATCTTCCACGAGGCCTCGACCTCGTGCTGGTGGGGGAATAGGGGCGCAGACCCGACCAGAGCGTCCAGGATGAGCCGCTCGTAGGCCTCGGGTGAATCCTCCGTGAAGGCATGGCCGTAGGCGAAGTCCATGGTCACGTCGCGCACCTGCATTGACGTGCCCGGCACTTTCGCGCCGAGTTTGAGAGTGAGGCCCTCGTCTGGCTGGACGCGAATGACGAGCGCATTCTGTGCGGCTTCACTCAGGTCTGTGGTGCCGAAAGGAACGTGGGCCGAACGTTTGAAGATGACCGCGATTTCGGTGACGCGCTTACCCAGGCGCTTGCCGGCACGTAGGTAGAAGGGCACGCCCGCCCAGCGGCGAGTGTTCACGTAGAGCTTGACAGCGGCGAAGGTTTCGGTGGTCGAGTCGACGGGGATACCATCTTCCTCGAGGTATCCGCGTACCTTGTCGCCGCCTTGCCAGCCACCCGCGTACTGGCCGCGCGCCGTGCTCGCCGCCAGGTCTTCAGGTAGACGCACAGCCGATAGTACTTTCTCCTTCTCGACGCGAATCTCTTTTGGGGTGAAGTGGACGGGTTCCTCCATGGCGGTCAACGCCATGAGCTGCAGGAGGTGATTCTGAATGATGTCACGGGCCGCGCCAATGCCATCGTAGTAGCCGGCGCGCGTGCCGATCCCGATGTCTTCAGCCATCGTGATCTGGACTGAGTCGACGTAGTTGGCTTTCCAGAGGGGTTCAAACATGGCGTTCGCGAATCGCATCGCCATGATGTTTTGCACCGTCTCCTTGCCCAGGTAGTGGTCGATGCGGAAAACATCCTGCTCGTCGAAGATCTGCGAGATGACGTCGGAGAGAGCGCGCGCTGACTCGAGGTCGTGACCGAAGGGCTTCTCGATGATGACGCGGCGCCACTCGCGGCCCTGGCGTTTGTTGAGGCCTGTGTCGGACAGGTGTTTGGCGACGACGGGGAAGTAGGACGGCGGGATCGACAGGTAGAAGGCGTGGTTACCGCCGGTTCCACGCACGCGGTCCAGCTCGGCGACGGTGTCGGCTAGATGACGATATGCTTCCGGGTCGTCGAAGGTGCCGGAGACGAAACGCAGTCCGGAGCGCAGCTGGTTCCACGTGCCCTCGTTGAAGCCGGTGCGCGTGTGTGCCTCGATGGAGGCGCGAACGTATTCCTCGAAGTCCTGGGGGCTCCAGTCGCGTCGGGCGAAGCCGGTCAGGGAGAACGCGGGGTGGAGGAGGCCGCGGTTGGCTAGGTCATAGATGGCGGGCAGGAGCTTCTTTCGCGCGAGGTCACCGGTGATGCCGAAAATGACGAGGCCGCAGGGTGGTGAGACGCGTGGGAGCCTGCGATCTTGGGG
Organism: Actinomyces bouchesdurhonensis; assembly: GCF_963540955.1. Classification (NCBI taxonomy): domain Bacteria; kingdom Bacillati; phylum Actinomycetota; class Actinomycetes; order Actinomycetales; family Actinomycetaceae; genus Actinomyces; species Actinomyces bouchesdurhonensis. The sequence goes on along the minus strand of NZ_CAUTSL010000023.1, from coordinate 29,238 downwards.
GTCGCGCAGGGTAGGGATCGCGTTTGTCACGAGGTAACGCTCCATTCGCTGAGGGGGTTGGGACGAGGCCGGGGTCCGAACGCTTCGCCCGCGGGGGAGAGGAACGGGACTGAGGACCCATACATGTGTAAGAGAATAGGGCTGTTGGCGCGCACTCGCGCGCCAACAGCCCCTTCTGCGACGAGGTGACTAGAAAGTCACGACCGGGCGGCGTCTTGGATGGATTCCTTCGCGGCGGCGGCGACGTGCTCGGCGTCGATGCCGTATTCCTTGAAGAGGAGTTCGCCCGGCGCCGAGGCGCCGAAGTGCTCGATGGAGACCGCGCGGCCGGCGTCGCCGATCCAGCGGTACCAGGGCAGGGCCAGGCCGGCCTCGACGGAGACGCGGGCGCGCACGGACGGGGGCAGAACCTCGTCGCGGTAGGCGCGGTCCTGGGCCTCGAACCAGTCGAGGCAGGGGACGGACACGACACGGGCGGCGATGCCGTCGGCGGCGAGGGCGTCGCGGGCCTCGAGGGCCACGGATACCTCGGAGCCGGACGCCATGAGGATCACGTCGGGTGTTCCTTCGGTGTCGGCCAGCACGTAGGCGCCGCGCACCAAGCCTTCGGTCGTCGCCAGGTCGCTGTCGCCCCCGCGTGCCGGGTTGGGCAGGTTCTGACGCGACAGGATGATCGCGGCGGGGTGCGACTGTTCGAGGATTGCCTTCCAGGAGGCGACCGTTTCGGCGGCGTCCGCGGGACGCACGATCGCGAGGTTCGGGATCGCACGGTAAGCAGCAAGGTGTTCGATCGGTTGGTGGGTCGGTCCGTCTTCGCCGACTCCGATGGAGTCGTGGGTCCACACGTAGGTGACAGGTAGGTCCATGAGGGCGGCGAGACGGACGGTGCCGCGCATGAAGTCGGAGAAAACGAAGAACGTGCCACCGTAGGCGCGAGTCAAGCCGTCGGCAGCGATGCCGTTGAGGGCGGCGCCCATCGCGAATTCGCGCACGCCGAAGTGCAGGTTACGACCGAACACATTGCCGCTGAATGCGTTCGTTGAACGGTGAGCGGGCAGGAAGGAGGGTTGCCCCTTCATGAAGGTGTTGTTCGAACCCGCGAGGTCGGCGGAGCCACCCCACAGTTCGGGCAACACGGGGGCGATTGCGTTGAGCACTTGGCCGGAAGCTGCGCGAGTCGCGATGGCCTTATCCTCTTCAAAGGTGGGTAGCGCGGCTTCCCAGCCGTCGGGCAGGCGGCCGGCGGACAGGCGCTCGAGCAATGCGGCACCGTCGGGGTTGGCTGTCTTCCACGCCTCGAAGCGTGCATCCCAGTGCGCGCGGTACTGCGCGATGCGTTGCGCGGCGCGCTCGCGAACCTGGGAGACGAGGGTCGGGTCGGCGTCGAACATCTTAGCGGGGTCGGCACCCAGGGCTACCTTCAGACCTGCGAGGGCCTCGCTGCCGAGCTTTGATCCGTGAATGCCTCCTGTGTTCTGCTTGCCGGGGGTCGGCCAGCCGATGATGGTGCGCAGCGCGATGATCGAGGGCTTCGTTGTCTCGGCCTTGGCGGCCTCCAGAGCGTCGTTGAGTGCGGCGGTGTTTTCCTCATAGGAGCCGTCCTCGCCCAGCCAGTTCACGCGCTGAACGTGCCAGCCGTAGGCTTCGTAGCGCGCCAGGACGTCTTCGTTGAAGGCGATAGAGGTGTCATCTTCGATGGAGATGTGGTTATCGTCCCAGATGACGGTGATGTTACCCAGCTCCTGTGTGCCTGCGAGGGAGGATGCCTCGGCGGAAATGCCTTCTTCGAAGCATCCATCGCCTGCGATGACGTAGATGTGGTGGTCAAACACAGATTCGCCCAACGGTGTGTCGGGATCGAGAAGGCCGTGGACGCGGCGGGCATTCATGGCGAAGCCGACGGCCGAGGCTATGCCGGTTCCCAGGGGGCCGGTCGTGATCTCGACACCCTTTGTGTGCCCGTATTCGGGGTGACCGGGGGTTAGGGAACCGGCGGTGCGCAGCTTCGCGATGTCGTCGAGTTCGAGGCCGAAACCACTGAGATAGAGCTGAACGTACTGGGTGAGGGAGGAATGACCAGCTGAGAGGATGAAGCGGTCGCGGCCAATCCAGCGAGGATCGGCCGGGTCAACGTTCATGACCTTGTTGTAGAGCAGGTATGCTGCGGGTGCGAGAGAGATGGCGGTACCGGGGTGCCCCGATCCGGCCTGTTCAACAGCGTCCGCTGCGAGGATCTTTGCAGTTCTGACCGCTTCGTCGTCGATATGGTCCCAGTGAAGTGTCACGTCGGCCTCCAGTCTATGATGGCCCCTACGTTGGGGCGTGTAAATGGTCTTCGCGTCCGTATTTTAGCAAATTGTTCGTCAGCGGTTTGGCGGAATGTTAATTTTCGCGTTTCTCGGTTACTCTGGCACCATGATGGCGTTGGAAACACTCGTGAATGAATGGGTGGACTACTTGCGCGTCGAGAAGGGGGCATCGACGCACACCGTTTCCAGCTATCGGCGAGACGCGCTGCGCTACGTCCGTGATCTGCAAGAACGAGGCATCCGTAGCCTCGCGGAGGTCAGTGCCCGTGACATAGAGGACTACACGATGAGGCTCGCGTCTGGGGAGTTGACGGGGCGCGCGGCGGCGACTGCGTCGGTGGCCCGCGCCCAGGCTGCGATCCGTGGCCTCCACAAGTACGCGCTCACGGAGGGCCTCGTGGGAGTTAATCCGGCTGTCCACCTGCACGCTCCGCGTCAGGGGCGTCACCTCCCCAAAGCGCTGACGGTCGATGAGGTAGGCCGCCTCCTTGACGCTGCCCACGCGGACGACTCGGTGATCGGGATTCGGGACTGTGCTCTCCTGGAACTGCTCTACGCGACGGGAGCGCGCGTGTCCGAGGCCGTGTCCCTGTGCGCCGACGACTTTGATCTGGATGCCGAGGTGCCGGTGGTCCGCCTGTTCGGTAAGGGACGCAAGGAGCGGATTGTTCCCGTCGGTTCTTTCGCGGTCGAGGCCTTGGGTGCGTACCGGGTGCGCGCCCGTCCTGCTCTGGCTGTCAGGGGTCATGGAACGAACGCTTTCTTTCTGAATTCGCGTGGGGGTCCACTGTCGCGTCAGAGCGCATGGACGGCGATCCGGCGCGCGGCCCAGGCCGCTCAGCTGGAGGATAAGGTTTCACCGCACACGATGCGGCATTCCTTCGCAACCCACCTGCTCGAGGGTGGAGCGAGCGTTCGCGAGGTTCAGGAGCTTCTCGGGCACGCGTCGGTGTCAACGACTCAGATATATACGGCGGTGACGGCGGCTGCGCTGCGAGAGGTCTTCACCGTCTCTCACCCTCGGGCGCGTGGCACCGACGAGATAGCCCAGCGATGACATAGGATGGGCACGTGACCATGAATACGCATCCGACGCTGACACCCGACTTGCCCGCCGACCAGGTCGATTTTCCCGTGCCCGCGCCTCTGACGGGACACGGCCCCGCCCGCGTAATTGCGATGTGTAATCAAAAGGGAGGCGTCGGGAAGACGACCACGACGATCAACCTTGGGGCCGCCCTGGCTGAGTATGGTCGTCGCGTCCTCATCGTCGACTTCGACCCACAGGGTGCCGCCTCCGTTGGGCTGGGTATCAATGCCCTCGACATGGAGCAGACGATTTACACGCTGCTGATGAATCCAAAGGCTGACGTGCGCGCGACCGTGTGCCGCACGGCGACGGACAACCTGGACATCATTCCTGCGAATATTGACTTGTCTGCCGCCGAGGTGCAGCTGGTCAACGAGGTTGCGCGCGAAAGCGCCCTGGCTCGCGTGCTGCGCCACGTGGAAGCTGACTATGATGTGATTCTCATTGACTGCCAGCCGTCGCTCGGCTTGCTTGCGGTGAACGCGCTCACAGCCGCTCATGGCGTTATCGTTCCCGTCGAAGCAGAGTTTTTCGCGCTGCGTGGCGTGGCGCTCCTGGTGGAGACGATTGAAACGGTGCGCGATCGAATTAACCCGCGTTTGAAGATTGACGGGATCGTCGCCACGATGGTCGATTCTCGTACCCTGCACTCGCGTGAGGTTCTCCAGCGGCTACAGGAGGCTTTCGGTGACCTCGTCTTCGACACTCGCATCGGTCGCACTATTAAGTTCCCGGACGCGTCGGTAGCCACGGAACCGATTCTGTCGTATGCGCCCAACCACGCGGGGGCGCACGCGTATCGTCGGCTGGCGCGCGAAGTTATCGCCCGTGGTGATGCTGCCTAACCCGATTGAGATCCAGGGCGAACTTGAACTTTTCGCCGTTTCGTTGCCTGTCTTTGAAGGCCCTTTTGACCTTCTTCTGTCACTGATCGCGCGCCACAAGCTCGACGTCACTGAGGTCGCGCTCGCGCAGGTTACAGACGAGTTCATCGCCTTCACGAAGGCTTCCCCCGACCTGTCGCGCACGACAGAGTTTCTTGTGGTCGCGGCGACCCTCCTCGACATGAAGGCCGCGCACCTGCTGCCTCGACTCGACGAGCAGGACAACACGAGCGACGCGGATTTGGAGGTCCGTGATCTGCTCTTCTCCCGCCTCCTACAATATCGGGCCTTCAAGGAGGCATCGAAAGACATCGGTGCGCGCCTGGCCGCCAGTAGCTCCTACGTTCCCCGCGATGTCCCCCTTGAGGCACATCTCGCGTCCGTGCTGCCCGAACTCACGTGGTTCACGACGCGTGAGGATCTTGCACGGCTCGCAGCTCATGCTCTGTGCGCGTCACCGCCCACTGTCCAGGTTACCCACCTGCACGACCCGGTCGTGCCGGTGCGCGAGCAGGCCCTCGTTGTCGCAGACAAACTCGCGTCGGCGGGGGAGATGAGCTTCCGGGAACTCATCGCCGACGCGGCCACGCGCGCCGTCATCGTGTCGCGTTTCCTGGCGCTCCTTGAACTTTTTCGGCGAGGGGCCGTCGAGTTCGTCCAGGAGGGGGCGCTAGGGACACTGACAATCCGGTGGAGAGCCGAGGTGGACGCGAGCGACATCGACATTGACGAGGCGCGGCGGGGCGCGCGCACTGAGGACACGCCCGCCGCCGCGGGCGCCACGGCCTCGTCGACGGGGGAGAACACGCGGACGGTAGAAGGAGACGGTGACGATGACTGACGCGCAGCTGCGAGCACCGATCGAGGCGATCCTGATGGTCGCCTCCGAACCGGTTTCCGTCCACGAGCTCGCGGGCGCCCTCGAGGCGGATACAACAGAAGTGGAGGAAACGCTGCGCGCCCTGGCCAGCGACTATCTGGGTCAGGGAGAAGGGCCAGAGCGTGGCTTCGAGTTGCGTGAGGTCGCGGGAGGCTGGCGCATCTATTCCGCTCGCGCCTACGCCGACATCGTCGGTCGCTTCGTCGTGGGTTCGGCTCACGCGCGCCTGTCCCAGGCAGCCCTCGAGACCCTGGCGGTCATCGCCTACCGCCAGCCGATCTCACGCGCCCGCATCGCACGCATCCGTGGCGTGAACGTCGATGGCGTCGTGCGCACTCTCCTCGCCCGAGGCCTCGTGGAAGAGACGGGTGCGACACCGTCCGGGGCGCGCCTATACGGCACGACGGGGGAGTTTCTTGCGAAAATGGGAATGGTGAGCCTGTCGGAGCTGGTACCCTTGGCACCCTACTTGCCTAACGCCGATGCGCTGGATGAATTGGAGGAAGAACTATGAGGGCTAACCCTTACACGGCCGGTGGTGTGCGCCTGCAGAAGGTGCTCGCCCGGGCTGGTGTTGCGTCTCGGCGTGCGTCCGAGCAGATGATCGCGGATGGCCGTGTGAGCGTTGACGGACAGGTTGTGCGCACCCAGGGTGTTCGCGTTGATCCTGCGACCCAGGTGATTCACGTCGACGGTGAGCGGCTGATTCTGGACGAAGCAAAGCACGTCGTGCTTGCTGTCAATAAGCCGATTGGTACGGTGTCTACTATGAGCGACCCGGAGGGGCGTCCGACTATCGCGGACCTGGTCGCCGACTACCCTGAGCGCCTTTATCACGTGGGTCGTCTCGACATCGACACGTCGGGCTTGCTGCTGCTAACCAACGATGGTGAGCTGGCGAACCGACTGACGCACCCGTCTTACGAGATCCACAAGACTTACGTCGCGCGCCTTCATGGCGACGTCAAGCCTGGTGTGAAGCGCGCACTGATGAATGGTATTGACTTGGAGGATGGTCCGATTAAGGTCGATTCTTTCCGCGTCGTCGATACTTACGGCGACATCACAACCGTTGAGATCGTCGTGCATGAGGGCCGTAACCGGCTGGTGCGGCGCATGATGGAGGCTGTCGGCTATCCGGTGCGCGAACTCGTACGTACAGGCTTTGGCCCGATTTCTCTTGATCATTTGAAGCAGGGCACGACGCGCCGCGTGAAGGGTAATGCGCTGATCGCACTGTATGGGGCTGTCGGCCTGTGACCGGTTCAGGCGTAGGTTCTGTGCCGCGAGTTGTTTCCACGGTCGGACCTGTTTTGGTGATCGGGTCCGGCCTGTTGGGCGCATCCCTTGGCTTGGCGTTGCGCGCCGGGGGAGTGACTGTTTACTTGGAGGATTCCTCGCCTACCTCCCTGCGCTTAGCATCCGACGTAGGCGCGGGGGTTCCCTTCGGTGATGTCATCGACGAGGCCGGGGTGGCCTATGGGGATGCGGGGACGGATGCGTGCGGCTACGAGGCGCCGCGTCTCGTTGTGGTAGCTACGCCCCCCGATGTGGCCGACCGTGTCATCGTGGATTCGTTGGTGAGGTTCCCGGATGCGATCGTCACGGATGTTGCATCAGTCAAGGATGCGGTTGTCGCGGACGTTCTGGCAACTCTCGAAGAACGAGGCATTGAGGATGAGGCCCAGCGCTACGTGGGTTCGCACCCGATGGCTGGTCGGGAGCGTTCCGGTGCCGGCGCGGCGGATGCAGATCTGTTTTATGGGAGGCCGTGGGTCATTGTGGCCCACGAACTCACGTGGCCGCGGGCGGTGCTGGTCGCTCGTGCTCTCGCCACGGATGTTGGCGCGGTGCCTTTGGAGATGAACGCGGGTACGCACGATCATGCGGTGGCTCTTGTATCCCACGTCCCGCAGTTGGTGTCGTCGATGCTGGCAGCGCGTCTCGTTGATGCTCCCGCCCAGGCGCTGGGTCTTGCGGGGCAGGGCCTGCGAGACACCGCTCGTATCGCAGCGTCCGACCCGCGTCTGTGGACGGCGATCTTGGCGGGCAACGCTGGTCCCGTCGCGATGATCCTGCGCGACCTTCGCGGTGATCTGGATGATTTGCTGCTTCATTTGGAGGCGGCCGCCGAACTGGGGCCGTTGCGAGGTGGCAGCGTGGGGGCGATCAACCGTGTGATGACCGCCGGTAACCAGGGGGTTGCTCGCATCCCCGGTAAGCACGGCGGGGCTCCGTCGCGCTACCAGGAAGTTGAAGTGCTTATCCCCGATGAGCCTGGTGCGCTCGGTCGTCTCTTCACTGAGCTGGGCGAGGACTCGATTAATATCGAAGATCTCGTGCTTGAGCACTCTGCGGGCGCGCAAGCCGGTGTCGCTCGCATCATGATTGATCCGGCGGTCGCTGACCGCTGCGCCGCTGACCTGCACGAGCGGGGTTGGCGGCTTATTTCCCATTAGTACGACTTCGACGAGGAGAATCGACGGATGAACGACTCAATGCGCCAGGACGCGATCTCACGCGTTGGCATCACCATTGCGATTGACGGGCCGGCCGGTTCGGGTAAGTCCACGGTCTCCAAGGAGCTGGCATCGCGTCTGGGCATCGGCTATCTCGATACGGGTGCCATGTATCGCGCCCTCACATGGTACGTGTTGGACCGGGGGATCGACGTGGAGGACCACGACGCGATTGCGGCTGCGGCGCACGAGATGGTGTTGCGCCTGGAGTCCGACCCCTCGGACCCGCACGTGTGGGTGGGTGACACAGAGGTGACCGAGCAGATTCGTGAGCCTCGTATTGCCCTCGCGATCAAGCATATTTCGACGAATTTGGCCGTGCGCGCGTGGATGGCAGCTGAGCAGCGTCGTCGCATGATGGAGGCGCGTGCGCAGGGTTCTGGCATGATTGCCGAGGGACGTGACATTACCACCGTCGTCTGCCCGGATGCGGATGTTCGTATCTTGCTGTTGGCTGACCAGGAGGCGCGCCTGCGTCGACGGACGCTGGAGCTGTACGGTGACGCGACCGAGGAACACATGGAGATCGTGCGCGCTCAGGTTGAAGGCCGCGACAAGGCGGACTCTACTGTGTCCGAATTTATGACGGCGGCTCCCGGAGTGGAGACGGTGGATTCGACCGGCCTGGACATTGCTGGCGTGTGTGAGGCGGTTCTTGCCTTTGTGGATGATGACCTGGCATCGAGAGAGGCGTAGGCTCCGGCTCATAGGGGTGCCCCCAGCGTGACATCACGCTGGGGGCACCTCTGCTTCGCGTTAGCAGCGCGGGTCCTTACCTTGACGCTCTGTTATGGCCGCGTTTTTTCAACAGGCGCGTGCGCCCGTCGTTCCCTCAGTGCCCAGTTGAGGTGGGGCCGTAGGGCGCGCCGCCCTGCGGGGTGTTGCCCTGCCATCCCTGCGGGGTTCCATTGCCCTGCCCGTTGTTGGGTATCGGCACTGTGTTGCCGTATTGCTGTTGGGGATTGGTGCCTGGAGTGGGCAGACCGGTTCCGTATTGTGTGCCTCTGGCAGCGCCGTTGGATGCCAACATATTGGCGGCCTTGATGGCTTGAATCTTCTTGTAGACGGTGTAGGCGGCAAAGGCGGCGCCGACAACCACTATGATCGCGATCACCGGTTTCGGCACACTACTGTTGCTCGAGCCACTTCCGACCCGAATGCGGAAGCGGCGGCGTGCGGGAGCGAGGACTGACTGGGATGAGGAGTTTGTACTCGCTTCGATGACGGATGTGGTCGGGGACGACATCTGGGCGTAGCTGGTGTTAACGGTCGTTGGTGTGGGGGCAGCGTCGGTGGGTATGCCGGGAATGAATAGAGGCAAGGTTGCGCATGCGAGAGCAGCGGCGCACGAAAGAAGTCGGCGAACTGTCATTGGGGTTCCTCCAAAGGGAGCATGGTGTGAATGGGTGAGTTTCAGTGTAATCCAAAGCATGTTGCTATGGCCAGTAGCACTGTCTTATCGTGAGGCTGTGCGTGCGTGCAGGGTCCCCGGCCTTCTTCAAGTAATATGTGGTGTGGCGCACTTCAATCGGGTTGCGTTCTTCGCTGTGGTTGCGCTATAGTTCTACAGGTCGCTGCGGCGACAAACTAAATACGGGCTGTGGCGCAGCTTGGTAGCGCACTTGACTGGGGGTCAAGGGGTCGTGGGTTCAAATCCCGCCAGCCCGACAAAATACGTCGCGAGGACAGGAGCTGTCCTCGCGATTTAGTTTCATATGTTGGTTTTTATCCGTCACTAGCCATGCCTGACAGTCAACGATCCTTGATGGTGGGGTTAAAGGACAAGACGTGTTGGTTTTGTGGTGACGTTTCGGCTTGCTGGTGCGGAAAAATCAACATTGAAGGTGGTTGTTTCATCGTGGGGGTGTGTATACCCCGAGGTTGAGGTGCGTGTCATGGGGTTAACGCGCATTGTCAGCGGTTCGCGTGGGAGGGATACACCAGGTCAGGCACTGTTGTGCTCACAACGCAGGCCATCTCGCACACGACACCCCGTTGTCGGCGTTTGTTACCGAGGTGGTTTGCGACGTGGGCGGCGCCGCCCCGAGGCGTGACCTCACCGACAGCAAACTGTGGGAATTGCGCTGCACGGGGACCCGTACGTGACTTGCTTGCCGATGACTGCGCCACCAAACGGGGGGAATTGCACCATTAGAGGCACGACACGCCGGCGACACGCCGAGGGGAGGCTTCTAATGGTGTAAAATTCCCTCCATTACCCCTGGTATCATGCTCCCTCACTGGTGCAGGACTGCCCGACGGGCGCCGATAAACGCCGGTGGGAAGTTGCCGGCGGGACCCTGGCGCACGGGCGCGGGTAAGGCGGGGCGCCAATAAACGCCGGTAGGGAGTCGTCGGCAATGATGCGGGACGACTAGCGGCCAGCTCCCAAGCGAGGCTTGTTGCCGATGAGGCGAAACACCCGATCAGGAAGATTCAACCCCAACTGATCAGATGCAATCCTCCCGATCACGTGCAATCCTCCCGATCACGTGCAATCCTCCCAATCAGGTGGACCCCTCCCAATGGAGCCAACCCCAATCGGCGGCGCAAGCACGCAAGCACAATGACGGACGACGCAAGCGCACGTCACGGCCAACCCCCATCGGCGGCGCGAGCGCGCCAGCACCACCGGCGTCTCCCCCGACAATGCCAGGGACCGAGCCGCGACCAACACGTTTTATCCTTTAACTCTGATGGTGAGGCTTGGTTGGTCTGGTGAATCCCTGCACACGGCGGAGAAGATCATTTGGGCGGAGCTTCACTCGCTCGTTAACCCGTTATCCGGGGGCATTAACCCGCTATTGCGCACGTCAACCCCGAATATGAGCGTGGGTGGCCCCACCGCTCAGGTTAGCGGTTCCACGTGAGAGCTAGCGGTGTCCCCGCGCCCAGGTTAACGGTCCCACGTGCCTACAAGGGGTTTGCGTTCATTCAATGGGGCTTGCACACAGTTTGTTCTGGCATTGAGCGCAGCTTCCAGCTATTTCACCTTCCTATCAGCATCGGGGCAGGTCGACGTAGCCGAAACGAACCCCACCAGCACGCTTTGTCCTAGAACTCTCTGCGTACCGTCTGGAACGTGAGATGATTGCGTTCAGGCGGACGGAATATCCCATCCACGAGGAGGTTTGCTGAACGGCCAGAAAGATTCTGCCCTTGCGAACGTAATGCCCAGACTCCTCGCCTCCTACGAGTGTGCTCAGATGGGGCATAGGCGGAAACGACTGTAACGCCGCACTTGGGATTTTCCCGCCATACGGATGTCTCGTCGCGCGACGTTACTCCAGTGGGGGGACCTCCGTCCCTTCTCGATTTGTTGGCCAATCTTTGTAATCGAAATGTGACGCGCTGAGCTGTTACCGCATTTTGCCTGGTGCAGTGTGGTTTCTTCATAAGAATGCGTGGATTTGCGCAGGTCATCACCTGTTCGATGCGGTGTGAAGCGCATCAATTATCGCTTCTCTGTGGGGTAAACTATGCCCTAGGTCGAGGTCGTCAACGGGGATGATTTCGACCTACCTCGTAGGTACTGGGCGTTGCCCGATCAAGTACCGTCGAGATGCCGGAACCGACACAAAACATCCCCGGCCTCGTCAAAGGCGACGAGGCCGGGGGAAGCAGGACGAGTAACGAAGGCAGGTCAGTCGTCACTTCCCGACGCAGTCTGGTGATGACCAGGGCGCGCATCGTCAGCGCGGGTATCTTCCGGCGTCGCTTGGCCTTCCGGTACGCACTGGAACCGGGTCGCGGTCGTGCCTTCCGTGACCGCGCGATTTGATGCTGGAATCGATGTTGTCTGGCCATCTGACGCGACAATGTTAAGACGGTTGAAAGCATCAAGTTCGACAAGGAACAGATCATCAAGGGAGTCGATACCGGCCCGCGTGAGTTCCGCTCGTAGCCATTCTTCGTCACAGTGAGCCAGCTCCATAGCGTCGCTCACAATCTGACCGTTAGACACCAGAAGAAAATTAAGTCCTCCCTCGCCAACCTTGCGGACGGTGAGAGAACCATTGGCCTCCCGTTGGGCACGGTCCCTCGCTCAGCGAGAAAATGCCCTTTTCTCGCATCTCAGCGAGGAACTCCACGGGGTCAAACTGATGATCAGGGCTGTCCAAGGCATCCTGCGTGAAACGTCCGTTCTCGATTATCGTGTAGGCGCGGCCCATAACGATGGCGCGCGTGGGCATGAACTTCGACGTCAGGTAGTTCAGGCCGGAGACGATCGCGAAAGTCACGAGGAGAACGCTGGCATATTCCGCGAAGGTAATAGCGTGATTGTAGATGACACCACCGATGATGCCACCCAGGATAAAGTTGCCGATAAAGTCGATCGGCGTCATCTGGGTCGTCTGTTGCTTGCCGGTGAAGCGCAAGTGAAGAACGATCAGGATGACACCGATCAGGAGTTTGAGGATCGTCATTTCGAAACCGTGAACATCGAACAAGGCGACACTCTACCCGGCATATGAATGAGCGGGACCAGCAGCGATGTGATCAGTTCGTCGGATCCGCGTCGATCGCTCCCTGGACGTCGTGAAAGAGCAGGTTTGAGATCTCGACCTGGACAACCTCAACCTTTGGAACATCGTGAAGCGCGAGCGGATCATCTGCTGACGTTTGAAGGAACAGTGTGCCACAGCCGAAGATGCGGTCGTCGAAGTTCTTCTCCATCTGAATGTCGGAGATGCGCGACAGCGGCAGATCGTGTCCCGTGCGGGTAAAAATGCCGCGTCGGGTAATGATGCGCTTCGTCGTTACCGTATACGTCGAAGTCGCCCACTTGATCCAAGGGATAAGGAACAGAGGGACCGACAGTACCAAGGTAGCGATCCAGATCGTCGGCAGAGCCCAGTAGCGGGCGTTATCCGGCACATAGAAGGACCCGACGACCGCCGCGATAAACAAGATGGCCTCGATGACAATGGCTGGCAGCAAGGTTTTGATGTGCGTGTGCATGTGCCGAACGACGATCTCGTCCTGACTGAGGAGCTTCTTGGAAATAGCCATGGCTCCATCATGCCAGATAACAGTCCACGAAGAGGACGCGTGTCACACACGCATTACCGGTCACGGGCTGGGAATGGGGCGCTTGTGTGTTCCAACGATGTCCGTATTAACGATGCCGATGGCCGCCATGAGCGCGAGCATCGTCGTCGGGCCAACGAATCGGAAGCCTCGTGCTTTCAAATCTGCGGCCAGCGCGCGCGACTCAGGGATGAAGGAAGGAACCTCATGGGCACAGGTTGGGCGCGGATCTACTTCTGGTCGATAGGACCACACGAGTTCACCGAGATGATGCACGGTGGGGGAGTCGGGGTCGTCGCGGCAGGTACGCAGCGCGAGCGTCGCCCGCGCGTTCGCCACCGCTGCCTCGATCTTACGACGGTTACGGATGATGCCCTCAGTGCGGGTAAGGCGCTCAACGTCCGCGTCAGTGAAAGCAGCAACCACATCCGGTAAAAAACCAGCGAAAGCGGCACGGAAGGCGTCGCGCTTCGCCAGCACGGTACGCCAGGACAGGCCCGCTTGGAATCCCTCAAGGACCAGGCGTTCGAACACGCCCGCTTCGTCGTGGATGGGGTAACCCCACTCGGTGTCGTAGTAGTCGCGCAGGAGGACATCGTGGGATGCCCACGTGGGACGAACAAGGCCGTCGTCGCACAGCGTTAGGCCAACGGGAAGGGGAGAGGGGAACGGGCAATCACAGGAGGTATTCATGTTCCCATCCTGCGCGCTCACGCTTATGTGGGTCAATCATCGCCGTGACACCTGTGGATAACGATGATGCACGAGCCACCCCTGTGGACGGAAGCAAGGCACGCGGGAGCGTCAGCGAGACTGTTTAGCGGCGTCGCTTCTCACGGACACGCACCGAAATCTGGATGGGCGTGCCCGAAAAACCGAAGGTCTCACGCAGCCGACGCTCAATGAAGCGTCGGTAGCCCGGATCCAGGAAGCCAGTGGTAAAGAGAACGAAGCGAGGGGGCTTACTCGATGCCTGCGTGCCGAACAGGATGCGGGGCTGTTTCCCGCCGCGCAGTGGGTGCGGATGAGCGGCCACGAGTTGGCCGAGGAATGCGTTGAGTTGGCCCGTTGGGATGCGCGTCTGCCAGCCCGCGAGCGCGGTATCGAGCGCACGCACGATGCGGTTCGTATGCCAGCCGGTCTTGGCTGCCAGGTTGATGCGCGGTGCCCATTGGACTTGGACGAGTTCGTGCTCGAACTCGTTTCTGATCTCCTTCTGGCGTTCCTCATCGACCAGGTCCCACTTGTTCGTAACGATGACGAGAGCGCGGCCCGCGTCGATGACCTGCTGGACGACACGCACGTCCTGCTCGGTGAGCGCGGTGGAGCCGTCGATGAGGACAAGCGCGACCTCAGCTTTCTCGATGGCGGCCTGGGTGCGGATGGAGGCGTAGTAGTCGGCGCCGGTCGTGCGGTGCATCTTGCGGCGGATGCCGGCCGTGTCGACGAACCACCAGGAGCGTCCATCCAATTCGATCAGCTCGTCGACGGGGTCACGGGTTGTGCCTGCTAGTTCGTTCACGACGACGCGCGTAGCGCCAGCCAGAGCGTTCAGAAGCGATGATTTACCGACGTTGGGTCGCCCGACGAGAGCCACGCGCCGCGGGCCGCCCGACGGGAGCGCGGAGGCCACGGCAGACTCGGTCGGTAAAACATCCATGACGACGTCGAGGAGATCGCCTGTGCCGCGCCCGTGCAGCGCGGAAATCGGGTAGGGTTCACCGAGTCCAAGACTCCACAGGTAGGCTGCGTCGGCCTCCTGTACGGGTGAGTCGACCTTGTTGGCGGCTAGGATGATGGGTTTCTTTTTTGAGCGCAGCATGTCAACGATGCGTTCGTCTGATGCGGTCACTCCGACGGTCGCATCCAGGACGAGGACGACGGCATCGGCCAGGTCCACCGCGATTTCTGCTTGCTCGGCGACCGAGCGGTCCAGGCCCTTGACGTCAATCTCCCATCCGCCAGTGTCCACGAGCGTGAAGTCGCGCCCGGCCCATTCTGCGCGGTAGGAGACTCGGTCGCGCGTGACGCCAGGCGTATCTTGCACGACGGCCTCGCGGCGTCCGAGGATGCGGTTGACCAGGGTGGACTTACCGACGTTGGGACGGCCCACCACTGCTAGGACGGGCAGGCCCGCTGTGACTTCGTCGCTGGCGGAGAGCTGGGCCTCGCCTGACAGGAGCGCAAGATCCTCCTCGTCCAGTGCGAACTGATCGAGGTTGGCGCGCATGACGCGGGCGCGTGCTGCGGCCTCGTCATCGGTCAGAGCGGCCGAATCGGACGAGGCCGTGGCCAGGTCCTGGGTCGAGGCGTCGGTCGCGTCGTCCCCGAAGATCGTGGGTGCGCCGTGCTGGGTGTCGAAGTCATTCACCTGCCCAGTTTACGGTGTGGCGCGCCGCGTGGACCGGATGGAGACCCTCGTGGCGCGCCAGCTCACAGGTTCATGCGCGTTATTCATGCGATCTTACGTCGCAGGCCAGGACTTCGGTGGCGACTGGCACGTCGTTGTAGCGGTGGTGGATTCCCTGGATTTCCTGGTACCACTCTGCGCCCTTACCCGTGATGATGACGGTGTCGCCGGGGTCGGCCGCCAGGATGGCGCGTCGCACGGCGTCGCGTCGGCATGTCGTTACCTCGGTGACGTCGGCCATGTTCGGGCGCACGGATGCGATGCCGCGTAGCAGGTAGTCGCGGATCGCCTGGGGGTCTTCAGTGCGTGGGTTTTCGTCCGTCACCCACAAAACGTCCGCCTCGCGCGCCGCGATCTCAGCGAGTTGCTCGCGCTTGGTCGCGTCACGGTCACCGTCGGTTCCGAAGACGATGACGACCTTGCCGGGTGTTAGCTCGCGGGTGGAACGCAGGGTCCACTCGAGGGCTTCGGGGGTGTGCGCGTAGTCGACGATGACGAGAGGCTGAGGGCCGGGTACTGGGTTCACCTTCTCCAT
This sequence comes from Actinomyces bouchesdurhonensis, assembly GCF_963540955.1. Lineage (NCBI taxonomy): Bacteria > Bacillati > Actinomycetota > Actinomycetes > Actinomycetales > Actinomycetaceae > Actinomyces > Actinomyces bouchesdurhonensis. The sequence continues at coordinate 13,580 of NZ_CAUTSL010000023.1, read as the reverse complement.
GCGTCCGGGAATCTGCGGTGCGCCTTCGATGGAGGCGATCACGTCAGCCAGGTCGATTCCCAGCGTGACGGCGGACACGATGGCGACGGCGGTGTTCTGAACATTGACCTCGCCCAGGATCGGCATCGCGACGCGGTGGCCGACGCCGTCGGGGTCTACGAGCGTGAAGACCGTGCGTCCGATCGCTTTGTCGGGGTGGATGTCGCGGACCTGCCAATCAGCGCTCTCGTTCGTCAGGGCGGACACGGTGGTCACCGGCACGCTCGCCTGTGTGGCCAGGCGGCGGCCCCACTCGTCGTCCACGCACACGACGCCCGCGCGTGAGTGAGACGGCGTAAAGAGGAGCGCTTTAGCCGCGAAATAATGCTCCATGTCGCCGTAGTAGTCCAGGTGATCGTGCTGGAGATTCGTGAAGGCAGCGACGTCGAAGACGATGCCGTCCACCCGGTGCAGGGACAGGGCGTGCGCGGACAGCTCGATGACCCCGGCGCCGCAGCCGTATTGCTCGGTGGCTGCCAAGAATCGGGCGATGACGGGCGCCTCTGCGGTCGTGCGCACCGCCTCAAACGAGATCGGTCCGACGTGCGTCTCGACGGTGCCGCACAGGGAGGCCTGGGGGAAACGCGAGGCGATGGCGGCGCGCATCAGGTACGAGGTCGTCGTCTTGCCGTTTGTTCCAGTCACGGCCATGGTCGTTAGACGCGAGGACGGGCACGAGTAAACGTTCGCACACAGAGCGGGAACGACGCCTCGAGGATCGGCGACCTGAACGACGGGGGTCCCCAGGCCTCGTTCATGTGCCTGCACGCGTCCCTCCTCGTCGGTGAGAATGACGCTGGCGCCAGCCTCGATGGCGGCGTGGGCGAACCGGATGCCGTGCTGTTTCAGGCCGGGGATCGCAACGAAAATCCAACCGGGTTCGCAATCGTTGGAAGACACGGTCACTCCTGTCACCGCCAGGTCACAGCCCTTAAGCGCTGCGGAGGCCCCGTCCGCACCGTAGAAGCCCTCGACATCGAGGCCGTCGAAGGCGCGCTGTAGCGGGAGAGGGTCAATGGACGGGCGAATATCAGTCACTGATGTCATGGCACTACTGTAGATCGTCATCGCGCGCCCGTGGTGCACGCGCATGGACTGTGACACAGTAGGATAAGAGACATGCAGATCTTGACACGCAACGAAGCAGCACATCGCGCTGGTATCCTTGACGTCTTAGCCATCGATGTCACCGTCGATCTTTCCGGTGCCCAGGACTCATCTCAAGCAACCTATCCCGTAACCTCGATCCTGACTTTGACCTCGTGCGAAGAACGCACGTTTATTGACATTGTCGGTCAGGTCAGTGACGTCTTCCTCAACGGCGTGGAGCACCCTTTCGAGCACGACGAGGATCGCGTGTGGGTGGCAGGCCTACCGGTGGGGGAAACCATCACTCTCGAGGTGCGTGCACTGGCGTACTACTCGCGCAGCGGCGAGGGCCTCCACCGCTACACTGACCCTGAAGACGCAGAGGTCTACCTCTACACACAGTTTGAGCCGAACGACGCACATCGGGCGTGGCCGTGCATCGACCAGCCCGACGTGAAGCCCGCCTGGACGTTCCACGTCATCGCCCCGAGTTCGTGGGGGGTTTTCTCCAATGGCGTTGAGGTGGCATGCGAGGAGGCCGGTGCCGGCGCTGCACGTCACGACTTTTCCACGACACCTCCGTTGTCCAGCTACATCACTGCGCTCGTCGCGGGTCCTTGGGCCGTCATCGACGGGGGCACCTGGAGTGGTGGCGCCTGCGACGGTGGACATGTTGAACTGCCCTTGCGCCTGGCATGCCGCCGCACGTTGGCCCGCTACCTCGACTCCGACGACGTTTTTGAAGTGACGCGTGCGGGCCTCGATTTTTTCCATGAGCGTTATGGCGTGACCTTCCCGTGGGGTTCCTACGACCAGATCTACGTTCCCGAATACAACTTGGGTGCGATGGAAAACCCCGGGTGTATCACCTTCAACGAGAGCTACATCTCCCGTTCCACCCCGACGTTCTCCGAGCGGCAGCGACGCGCGAACACGACGCTGCACGAAATGTGCCACATGTGGTTCGGTGACCTGGCGACCCCCGCGTGGTGGGACGACCTGTGGCTCAAGGAATCCTTCGCCGAAAACCAGGGCGCCAGCGCGATCGCGACGTCGACGAAGTACACGGGGGAGTGGGCCAACTTTGCTATGAATCGCAAGATCTGGGCATACACGCAGGATCAGATGCCAACGACGCACCCCATTGCCGCTGACATCCCCGACGTCGCCGCAGCTAAGACCAATTTTGACGGGATAACCTACGCTAAGGGAGCCGCCGTATTGAAGCAGTTGGTCGCCTGGGTTGGAGAGAATGCTTTCTATGAGGGAGCACGCCGCTACTTTGACAAACACCGCTTTGGTGCCACGACCCTGTCTGATCTTCTCGAAGCGCTTCAGGCGGCTTCGCGCCAGGAGCTGGACTCGTGGAAGCATGCGTGGCTCGAAACGTCTGGACCCTCAACCCTGTCGGCCTCGTGGGTAACGGATCCTGTTGGCGCGATCACGGAGTTCACCCTCCACCAGAGCGGCGAGGCATGCGACGCTGTTCTGCGCCCTCATCGTGTCACCGTGTCGACGTGGCGCGCGGCGGGAGGAACTCTTGAACGCACCCACGCCTTTGACGTGCGCATCGACGGCGAGAGCACACCCATTGATCCGCAGGGTGTCCTCGCGATCCCGGGGGGTGCTGCCTCGGTCGACCTCGTCGTCGTCAACGACGACGACCTGACCTACGCGATCTCCCGCCTCGACGAGCGGTCAACCGACGTAGCCTTGACCTATGTGGGCACGATCGAAATCCCCATCACACGTGCCGTCGTCTGGGCATCGCTGTGGAACGCGGTACGTGACGGACTTCTTGATCCTCGCCGCTTTATCGTCGCGGTCCTTGGTGCCGTTCCTGCCGAAACGGAACCCGCGGTCCGTGATCGTCTCCTCCTCTTTGTGTCCGAAGCTCTTTCCGCCTTCCTGCCCGGACGCCACCGCACCGAGGTTCACGACCAGGTGCTCGCAACCACCGCGCGTTTGGCCAGGGAAACTACTGACCAAGATGCGTGGCGCTCTTACATGCGCGCGTGTATCGCCGAGTTTGCGGCCCGTGGAGGAGAAGAATTCGAGTCCACCGTCGCAGGCCTTGCGAGCAGTGATAACCCCGACATCGCGTGGCGTGCACGCCGAGCCCTGGCTGCCAGAGGCCTCACGAACGAAGAGGCAATCATCGCCTGGCGCGACGCTGACGGCTCGGGGGAGGCAGCCCGCATGAGTGTCGAGGCACTCGCTTCCCTGCCCGAGGAGGCGGCACGCGCTAAGGCCTGGGCTTCAGTTCGCTCCGACACGCTTTCCAACGACTACCTCAGCGCTACCCTCGCGGGGCTTCAGTCCTCTTCATGGGAGGGCAATAGTGGCATCGATGATGCGCTCGCGCACATGCGTACCTATTGGGAGTCGCACACGATCGGGATGTCTTTACGGTATGTGAGCGGCGTGCTGAACCTCAGCGTCGACATCGACCGAGATGGCAGCGTTGAGGCCAGCGTCGGTGCACTTCATTCGTGGCTCGATGCCAACGAGGATGCGCCGACCCAGCTGCGCCGCATCGTCGTCGAACACCTCGATGACTTCCAGCGGCGCGAACGTGTTCAGCGTCGCTGGGAGCACGATCAGTGAGATCCCCAACGGAACACCCCCATGGAACGGGGTCTATGCCCGATGCCGGATCGACCTCGGGTGTAGACCCCGCTGCCTCAATGTCGCTGCTGACATCGCTGCTGGCAAACCCCCTCGATGCGGGCTACGTGCATTACCGCGCCACGCACGGCCCGCGGCCCGCAACCCTCCTCGGGCGTGTCGGCGTGTTCGTGGTTGCGCTCGCCCTCGGCTTCAGTTCCGTGGTTGCTGCGCAGTCCCTCAGAGCTCCCACTGGCGACGTGAAAGCCGACCTGAAAGAGCAAGCGAGTCGACGCTCGGCGCAGGTCGAGGACCTCAATGATGACGTGCAATCGCTGGGACGCGCCATCGACCAATACGCCAATCCCAGCACGGTTACAAAGACGGACAGTGCTCTCGCCCTGCAGAGCGCAACTGTTGCTGTGTCTGGTCCGGGCATCACTGTGACGCTGACGGATCGAAGTGGACCAGGGAAGGGCAGTGGCGCCGTGCGCGACCAAGATCTGGCGATGGTCGTCAACGCTCTGTGGGCAGCCGGCGCCGAGGCTATCTCGATTAACGATCAACGAATCGGACCGTCCACCTACGTGAGAACTGCAGGCGCGGTCATCCTGGTCAATATCACCCCCGTATCCTCGCCCTACGATGTCACAGCGATTGGAGACTCCAACGCCTTATCCATTGCTCTCGTGCGCGGTAACACGGGCGACTATCTGTCTGCAGTTCAGTCAATGACCGGCATGACAGTCTCGACGAAAGTTTCACCCTCGTTGTCGATGGAGGCGCTCACACTCTCCGCCCCCGAATACGCCACACCTGCTGTCGACACAAACCAAGGAGGCACCTCGTGATTGCTGTCATCGGATTGATCATCGGAATCGTGCTGGGAATCTTGCTCGACCCGACTGTTCCCGTCTGGCTCACCCCTTTCTTGCCGGTCGCCGTCGTCGCTGGACTCGATGCCCTCTTTGGCGCCGGTCGCGCCTGGCTGGAAGGGCGTTTCGCGGACCGCGTCTTCGTCACGTCCTTCTTTTGGAACGTCGTCGTTGCGTGTCTGCTTGTCTTCCTCGGAACACAGCTGGGAGTTGGGTCGGCTATGACGACCGCGGTTGTCGTAGTCCTGGGCATCCGCATCTTCTCTAATACCGCATCCATCCGCCGTCTCCTTCTCAAGGCCTGATATGACTGACGAAACCGCGAACGAAACCACTACCACCGCTCAGTGCGCGACGGAGTCAGTGCAACCAGCCGAGGCCGAAGAATCCACGAGCAAGAGGCGCAATCATCACGAACCGCACGGTGGGTCTCGACTCTGGGATCGAGCCAGAGGCGCATTCTTCGCGCTGCCGCGTGGTCTTCACATTGTGATGCTCATAGTTTTCATGATCCTGGGTTTTGCGCTGGCGACGCAGGTGCGCGCTCAACGTTCCGATCCACTCGAAGGTCTTTCCGAGCAGGATTTGGTAACCGTTCTGGATGAGCTGAGCACGCAAGAACAGAACCTGCGTAACCGGCGCACGGAGCTGAGCGGTGAACTGGCGGATCTGCAAAGTGCTGCTAGCGAAGCGGAAGCGCGTGAGCAAGCCTCGGCGAAGGCGGCCACACAGGCGCAAATTGGAGCGGGAACAATAGCGGTTAAAGGGCCGGGGGTCACCGTTTCCGTCGTCGATCCCGGCAATAACCTCAGCCCTACGCAGTTTGTGATGACGCTCGGTGAACTGCGCAACGCGGGGGCTGAGGCCATCGACCTCAACGGCGTTCGACTCACGACACGTTCGGCGTTCACGGGGCAGGCGGGAGCCATCGCGGTGGACGGGACGCCTATTGCTTCGCCCTACTTGTGGACGGTCATCGGGGAGCCACAGACGATCGCGACAGCACTTGACATTCAGGCTGGCTCTGCTTCGCAGATGCGGGCCAAGGGTGCGACGGTGGCGATTACTGTGACTGACCTCGTGACGATTGATTCTCTCGCAACCCCGCAGGCCCCCCAATACGCGAGCTACAACTAGACGTCTCGGTTTAAAATGACGGGGAGAGAAATCACCGTTCCCGTGCCTGGGGGAAGGTGAACGTTTACACTTATGAAAGTCCCGTTACGTGACCTTTTGGAGCACACTATGTCTGACAACCAGCCGTTTGACCCTACTGCAACGTCTATCTTCGGCTTCACGCCTCTGACGGATGATGTCGAAGAGGCGCCGGTTGCACTGTCTGCCCGTGATCGTGAGGCTGTCGAGGCGCTTCCTGCTGGATCGGCTTTGCTGATCGTTCAGCGTGGTCCCAACACAGGAGCTCGTTTCCTTCTTGACCCCGAGGTGACCAACGCGGGTCGTTCGCCCAAGGCTGACATCTTTTTGGATGACGTGACAGTCTCGCGTAAGCACTGCCAGTTTATTGCTTCCAATGGTGGGCATATCGTGCGTGATTCCGGATCTCTGAACGGCACCTACGTCAACCGTGAGCGCGTTGACTCTGTTGAGCTTCATGCCGGAGATGAGGTTCAGATCGGCAAGTATCGTCTGACCTACCAGCCGTCGACCAAGCAGGACTGACGTGTCGGCGTCGGTTGCTCGTATCCGCGTGTCGCGTCCCTCTGCGGAGGCGACATCGTGGCCGCACGATGCCGATCACTGTCCAGAGTTGTCGATTGGGCGTGTCGTCGAGGAGCTGAAGGGCGAGTTTCCTGCGATTTCTCTGTCCAAGGTTCGCTACTTGGAAAGTGAGGGGCTCGTGAATCCCGCCCGTACGGGTTCGGGCTACCGCAAGTATTCCGCTGCTGACGTGGCACGCCTGCGCTATGTGTTGACGCAACAGCGCGACTCGTTCACGCCGTTGAGTGTTATCCGCACGCAGCTTGATGCGCTCGATGCTGGGCATACGCCTACCCGTCGCCGCATAGCGCAGATGGTTTCTTCCGAGGGACAGACGGTCTCTGTGGGGGGGCGGCGCGCGATTCCAGCATCGGATCTGGCGGATTTGACCGGTGTGGATATGGAGACGTTGGAACGCTATTCGCGCTTGGGGCTTATCACTCCTGATCTTGCTGGTTATTTTCCTGCACGGTGTGTTCAGGCGGTGACGACGATTGCGCGCCTCGAGTGTGCTGGAGTCGATGTGCGTGTGTTACGCGCGGTGCGCCAGGGCGCGGAGCGAAGCGCAGATATTATTGATCAGACGGTGTCATCCCAGAGGGGACGAGGCCGTGGCGCGGATCGCGAACGGGCGCGGGCACGCTCAATCGAGCTGGGCGGTCTCTTTGCTGAGCTGCATCGAGACATGCTTGAGGTGGCGGTGTCATCGTTGTCGGACGACGGCTTGTAACTCTCATGTTTAACCTGAAGGTTAGACTCGCCGTGAGGGTCGTTGACCACCCCCGTTTCGTGCTCTACCGTAGTCCTGTTCTCATCACATACGACCCACAAGGAGCCCCACAGTGAGCGCAGAAGCCAACGCCGCGGCACGGCAGGGCATGCTGTTCGGCGACCCACTCGAGGGTCTCGAGACGGACGAGGTCGGTTACCGCGGGCCGATCGCCTGCTCCGCCGCGGGGATCACTTACCGCCAGCTTGATTACTGGGCTCGCACCGGTTTGCTGCAGCCTTCGATTCGCGCTGCGCGTGGCTCTGGCTCCCAGCGTCTCTACTCCTTCCGCGACATTCTGGTTCTTAAAGTTGTTAAGAAGCTTCTTGATGCTGGTGTGTCCCTCCAACAGGTTCGGGTGGCCGTCGGCTCCCTGCAAAACAGGGGAGTGGACGATCTCGCGTCGATTACTCTTATGAGTGATGGTGCCTCCGTCTACGAGTGCACATCGACGGACGAGGTGATCGATCTTCTGCAGGGTGGTCAGGGAGTTTTCGGCATCGCCGTGGGTCGCGTGTGGCGTGAGGTCGAGGGGTCCCTCGCGGAGCTGCCTCTCGAGCGAACGGATCGTTCCTTCGTGGACGAACTCGCCCAGAGGCGCCGCGCCAAGCGCTCGGCCTCCTAAGGGCCGGAGAACCCTATACAATCCCAGGAGTGGAATGGCTAGCGCCCTGCTCGACGGATGGGTTTTGGCTGGCCATTGCATGAAGGCCGTTGGATGCGCCTGTGCGAGCCAACGAGACCAGTGCAACCATTCCCATGGGGTTCCCCAAAAGATTGCCTTCTGCGCGTGCAATAGCCCTGGTGCCACGCATTGTCCCTTTTTCTTTCTGCGGTCCCTCTCATCACCCGCGACCGCGAATATGAATACGATGTCACAACAATTCATGCTCGCGCAAGACACGCAACATGCCCGAGGCGACCACGCTGCGTCCAGTCGCCGATATGAAAAGGGCAGTGGGTCAGGTGATTGCCTGACCCACTACCCTTGATCGGTGGAAAGAACCCGACCGCGTTACTTGCGACCGAGGGGGCAGGTCACCGTGTACGCGGAATCAAGATCCGTGATCTCAACGGTCACCATGCCGTTCTCGTCGACAATGTAGGACTCTTCGATGAGCGGCCCCTCGTCTGTGCGCACAACCGGCACGGACGCGATGTCGATGTCGTCACGGCGCAAAGCGCGATCGAAGGGGAAGATGACCTCGCCGTAAGGTTGGAGGTCGCCACGAGGCACCCAAGAGTCATCGAGTGAAGAGTATTCGACGAAGCGGAAGTACCCGATGTTGTGGGCCGCGCGGTAGCGACGCTTGATCGTTAGAGTTTCGCCGGGCGCGAGCTTAGTATTCGGCTCGAGGAGGGTATCGAAGGAAATGAAGGAACCAGCCTCGCGTTCACGGAAGACTCCGACGCCGCGCGAGAGCTGCTCGCGTACGGTGTAGGCGGCTTCGGGATCAGCGCCGATCGCCAGGCCGATCGCAGTCGAGGCAGCTGTGTGTGGCGAGCGGTGGACGCGGCGACCGAAGCGCGCGCGAAGGATGCGCGCGACGAGAGGTAGCTGAGAACCGCCGCCGACCACGTAGAGTCCTGCAATGTCGCCGCCGAGCTGGCCGACACCGGAGGCATCGGGGATAAGCAAGGGTTCCATGGCCGCGATCGTCGCATTGACGAGTGCGGTGGCGTCCTTGTAGAAGTCGGCGACGGTTATGGTCGTGGGTTCGCCGTCAACGGGGACCGTGATGAACTTTGTGGAGGGGGAGAGGGCTTCCTTCGCGGAACGTGCATCCTCGATGAGGCGTTCCCAAGCCGTGTCGCCTAGCTTGCCGGAATCGGTGCCCGCAGCGGCAGCGAGACGAGTAGCCAGGATCGTGTCGAAGTCGTCGCCGCCGACGAGGTTGAGTCCGCGCGAACCCATTACCTCGTGCAGGGTGCCGGTAGCCGAAACGACGGAGGCGTCGAAGGTGCCACCCCCGAGGTCGTAGACGAGGATCGCGGTGCGCTTAGAGTTTAGGGTACCCGCGTGACGGTGCGTGTATTCAAAGCCAGCTGCGGAGGGTTCGTTGACCATAGCGAGTACGGTCCAGCCGGCGCGGCGGAAGGCCTCCAGGGTTAGGAAGCGCTGAGCGGACCACGCGTGGGCAGGGATGCCGACGAGGGCCTCGAGGGGCTCGGACGAAGGCACCGAGGCGACGGAAGAATTCGTGCGCAGCTGATGAGCGACGTAGGTGAGGAAGCCGGTGAGGGCATCAAGGATCGAAATGCTGTGGTTGCCCAGGCGCAGCGTGGACGTATCGGTGACCGAGGGATCCGAGAGAAGTCGTTTGAAGGAGCGCAGGTGTGGGGCGCCCTCGCGGGCCGCGTCCTCGGCGTCGAAGCCGAACACGAGGCGGTCGCCGTCAAGGGCGAGTACGGAGGGGATGAAATCAACCGTATCGTCGCGGTTGTTCACGAAAGAGACGATTGGATAGTTCCCCCGATCAACAATAGCGATCGCGGTCGTCGTGGTGCCAAAATCTACTCCTAGTCTCATGGCATCAACCCTATCGCGCATTTGCGGGTGCTCCTAGGACATCTCGCCGGTGCTTCGCATGTTTCTCAGTAACACTGTGTGTGTTACTGTGACGAAGGTCCACGCAAGTAGGAAATATGTGCCCCCGGCAATGGCATCAACCACATAATGGTTACCCGTTGCGATAATTGTCACGATGGTCAAAGTTGGGTGAAGAGCGAGTGTGAGACGCGCCCACCATGAGCGCCAGACGTAGGTGCCGAGCATGACGGCCACCCAGATCGACCATCCCGTATGCATTGACGGCATGGCACCGTAGGGGTTTGCGAGTGTTCCGAAGAGTTGCGAGTATGCGGAGGTATGTTGTGCAACCGCGTCCTGGATGCCCAGGCCTGGGACGAGGCGTGGGGGAGCAAGGGGGTATGTCCAGTAGGTGAGCAGGGCGCCGAGTGTCATGACGACGAGGGTCCATCTGGCTCGCGCGTAGTATGTGGGACCCTTGATCCACAGGACAAGCAGTGCGAACCCGGTGAGGAGAAGGAATGTCGTCGCGTATTGCATTGATGCAAGCGTGGCGAGCGTTGGGTGAGCAGCGAGCCAGCCGTTCATGGACGGTTCGATAAAGAAACCGAGGCGTCGTTCCAACGTGACGATGTGGTCGGCATGTTCGAAGGCGGCGGACTCGCTGGCTCGCGCCAGAAAAGACAAGAGCGAATACGCCAGGCAAGCGAAGGAAAGTGCCATCATCTCGCGGATCGGGTGCCTCGTGGCGTGGTGTGTTGGATGGTCCGTAGGCATGGCTTCAACTCTAGCGCGTGAGTAGGAGTGCGTCGGTCTGGCCGATCGGACATAATGTACATTATCGGATCGCGGGTTGAAGTGGACCCGCGCCCTTCCACTTGACGCATCCGATACAATGAATCCGTTTCTTCACTACGTCCAGGAGGCAGTTATGGCAGACCGCGCGCTGCGTGGCATGCAGATCGGCGCCAAGTCCCTCGAATCCGAGGACGGCGTTGTCTTCGCTGACCGTTTCGTCGTCCGATACCTGTGCCCGAATGGCCACGAGTTTGAGGTGACTCTCTCCAGCGAGGCGACCGCACCGGCAACCTGGGAATGTAAGTGTGGCCAGAACGCAGAACTGATCGGAGAGACAGCGGATGACGAGAATAACAAGCCTGTCAAGCCGCAGCGCACCCACTGGGACATGCTCCTTGAGCGTCGATCAATCGAAGAGCTTGAAGTTGTCCTGAACGAACAGCTCACAGCTTACCGCGAAGGGCGCCTGCGTCCTGAGGGGTCCTACCGCAAGGGCTAACCCCTGCGAAATGGTATATGCGCGGCCTGAGCCAGACGGCTCAGGCCGCCTTTCGTAACCATTGCGAGTTCCTCGACGAAGATCGACGAGTCAAGTTTCGATTCACCGGCCATCCGCTCGTCGAAAGTAATGGGCACCTCGGCGATAACGGCTCCGAGGGACCGCTCGAGTTCCGTCATCTCCACCTGGAATCCGAAACCCGTCGTTGACACGCGTCCTAAGACGTTGTGTTGGGCTAGAAAAGCCGAGCGGTGAACCCTCAGCCCCGCGGTCGCGTCGCGCACGGGAGTCCCTAGACACAAACGGACATAATAATTGCCCGCCTTCGACAGGGCGACGCGCTTGGCCGACCATCCGTTAATGCGACCGCCAGGCACCCAGCGTGAACCAATGACGAGGTCAGGCTGGTCGGGACCGCCCATGCGCGCCAGCAGTTTGGGCAGATCGACTGGACGATGCGATCCGTCCGCGTCCATCTGGAGGATAAACGGATAGTCGTGAGCGATTCCCCACCCCATGCCGTCCACGTACGCGGTTGCCAGCCCGGACTTCGCCGGGCGATGCAAGACGAAGAGGCGCTTGTCGCCCTCGCGGCGGTTATCAACCCACTCCCCCGTCCCATCCGGTGACGAATCGTCAACGATCAGGATATGTGCGGCCGGAACGTAGGCCCAAATTTCGTCGAGAATACGTGGAAGCGTCTCCATTTCGTTATACGTCGGAATCACGATCAGGGTGTTGTCGCCCTGAGGCGACGGGGAAAGAGGCGCATTGGTAGTCATGAGTCACATTCTGCCTTTTTTAACGACTGGCCGCACGTGCGGCGCGCTTAGTCACTCCCCTCCGAATACGGGTCACAAGCCCCATCACGGCAATGACTGCCGTAAATCCCATAGCAGCGTTCGGTATGCGCTCACCTGCGCGCGCAGTCAACGTCATAGAAGAACGCAGAGGAACATCGGCGACCATCGTCGCTGCAGTCTCGGTATCCGTGGAAGCCAGGACACTGCCGTCCGGACGGATGATGTACGAATGACCCGTCGTCGAGGACTGAATAGCGCTGCGCGAATACTCCATGGCGCGCATACGTAGCAGCTGTCCCTGTTGGGAGGATTCGCCCGACGAACGGAAGTGATAGTTGTTCGAGGGGGTGACGATCATCTGGCCTCCCAGGGCCACACCTTGGCCGATGACGGAGGGATAAGCCCCCTCAAAACAGATTCCTACGGCCAGCGGAACCTCACGCCCGTCGCGAGTAGACACCGCCATGAGGGGAGGCTCCTCCCCCGCCTCCATATCTTTGCTTGCCCTGGCAACCTCAGTAGCGAAGGACGCGATGAATTCGCGCAAGGGGATGAACTCCCCGAAGGGAACAGGCACGTGCTTGGAATAGCGTGCCTGCTCGTCGATACCCGCACCCGGCTCCCACAGAGCCAGCCAGTTCTTCACGCGCTCACGCTCGTTCAGATTCGTATAACCGATGAGAATCGGCGCGTCCAAGGCTGTTGCTGCCTCATCGACGAGCTCCCCAATGCGCGCGAAGGCGATCGGATCCCGATCAACCGAACCCTCGCCCCACAATGCGATGTCGATGGGATCGGCGATAACCGCAGGATCGGCAGCGAGCTGACGCGATGCGCGCACATTGTTCATCGTTACTTCTCCCGGGTGACTGTATGCCTGCGGACCTGGCAACGCTATATCTCCCTGGACGACGCCGACGCGCAGCATGCCTTCCTCAGCCATATTAGACAGGGGTATCGCGCCCGGCGCCGCGATACCGACAAGCACAAGGAGGGCAAGGGCCGGACGTGAGAACCAGTGCTCACGCCGCACAGCCGCGTCTCGGTGAGCACACATGCGCCGGACGAGGACCGCGAGAAACACGACCGCTGCTGTAATCAGCGTGGTCCCACCGAAGGGCGCTAGGCGTCCGAGTGGGGAATCAACCTGGGGCAGGGCCACCGAACCCCACGGGAAGCCCGACCACGGCCAGCGCGAACGCGCGGCATCTACACCCGCCCACGACACCGCGTACAGGAGCGCCTGCAGAACAGGACCGCGTGCCCATGACCACAACTGCGTCCAGCGCGTGAACACCACCCAGACGCACCAAAAAAGTGTCTGGACGAAGGCGAGTGCGAACCACGCAGTCCTCATGCCGACAGCCATGGGAACCCAGTCGATAAGGGGGAGCCACATGCTCATCCCGAAGATCAAAGTCACCGCGAGCGCGCGAGGTGCACGAGCCTCGTCGATACGAGAAATAAACAGAGCGAGGGCTGGGATCGTCATCCACCACCACCCCAGGGGTGGGAAGGACGAGTACAGGCCCAGGCCTGCGGCAGCACCTATCATCGCATCCCCACACACATGTGCGAAGGACACGCGGTGCAAAATCTCTGAAGTGTCCACGAGACTTCCCCGTTCGTTAGATGGTGGACCACGCAACGATACCGCGACCGAGCCGTTCCTTGGCTGCCTCGGCTGTGCGCGCAAGATCGTTTGTGGGAGCCGCGGAAGCGATCTGCCCCAGGCAATCCATCACCTGACGCGTCCACCGTACGAAGTCGCCGGGTGCAATACCAGCACCATCAATCGCGGTGGCCAGCGTCGAGCCGTGCGCCCACGCGAGTGTCGCAGACATGAGTCCCG
>NZ_CAUTSL010000022.1:0-33754 GCF_963540955.1 Actinomyces bouchesdurhonensis | reverse complement strand
GCAATCCCAACCTAAACCCGGAACTTAAGCACCACGTTCGTGACCGATAGTCCCCGTTTTCCCCGCCCACGCGGGGATGAGCCCTGCCATGTACGCAGGCACCCGCGATCTCCTCGGTTTTCCCCGCCCACGCGGGGATGAGCCCTTCAACATCCCCGCATCAATGGCGATAAAGCCGTTTTCCCCGCCCACGCGGGGATGAGCCTTCGTCCGCGTAGCTGCGTACGCGCGTGAGGATGTTTTCCCCGCCCACGCGGGGATGAGCCGGGTGCAGGTCCAGCCTCGGCTCATCCGCTCGAGTTTTCCCCGCCCACGCGGGGATGAGCCGGAGATGGACGCGGCCTCCGGAGTGCCGAAGAAGTTTTCCCCGCCCACGCGGGGATGAGCCGCTGGGGATCAAACACCGGTCCCTGTGATACACGTATTCCCCGCAACCGTGGGGTTCTTCACCATGGACCCGCCGCGTGTGCCCGTCAGAACAAATCAGGATGAGCTGTCCGCTCGAGTAGTGCCCCGCATAGGTGGGTAAGTGCTCTCGTCGGCCGATTGCTCGCTGTGGGTGCAGTCACCGTGTGATCCGTCGAAAAGCCCTTCTATTTCTCACACGATTGTCATGGAGGCGCTACGAGACCGTTCCTCATGCGATCGGCCCGAGGCCTCCCCCGGCTCTCCAGGATCAGGGAAAATGGCTCCGACGCCGGGTGGCGGGTCCTCATCCTGCGCGTCCCGCCCGCACGAAGAAGCTCCAACCTCGCGCACTTTCACGTACGAGGCCGGGGTTCGGTCGCGTGGAACAGGTACCGCCGCCCTCAGGCCAGCCACTGGTAAGACGCAGCCGCGATCGGGATTCGAAGCGTATGGCCGCTATTCGCAGGCCACACCGTCCTTGTCGCGGTCCAGAGCAGGCCGGTAGCCTGGGTCGCCAACGTGCAGTGGCGCCACTCCGGCTTCCCGCGCTTCCGTGCAGTTACTGTAATAGGCGCGCTCCGGTTGCTTCTTCGGCGCGGGTGTCTGGGGGGTTGGTCCATCGACTGCCTGTTCCGCCGCTGGAGGCTCCTCGCTCGTCGGCTCCTCCGAGATCAGCTCGGGTTCGGGCGTCACTTCAGGCTCGGACGTTACGGAAGGCGCGTCGCTGGGTGTCGATTCTGGCGACGCAATGGTGCTTTCAGTGACGGTCAGCGTGATCGTCGTCGAGGTCGGAACGTCAGAACCAACACTGTCCTGCTTGGTGACCTTATAGCCGTCCTCATAGTGTGATTCCAGAATTGTCATTCCGTGGTCGTCGACCACCGCGTGGTTTCGGTATCCGGAATTCTCCAGCTTCTGGATAGCATCAGGCAGGGCCATGTCGACGACGTTTGGTACCGGCAGGTCGCATCCGCTCACCGTGCACACCATGAGAAGAAAGCCGACGATCATGGCCGCGAGGCGTCTCAAGAGTTGCCAGCACTTCCCAAGCAACATAGATGCCCCTCCTCAAGGACGAAACGATATGTGCACCAACACGTACGCTTGCTCGGTATCCTACAGGAGAGGAGCACTTTTTAGTAAGTGCACGCGGGTGTCGATGCTTGCGAGGCGCCCTGCCCGGTATGGGGGTGTATGGTAGACGCCTCGCTTGCCCGGGCGGTCGCCGGTGGCTGCGGCGCGGCAGGTGGGCTATAGAACATAACGTGTTGGTCGGGGTTTGGACCCAAGCGTCGTCGGGGGAGGTGTCGGCGGCGAGGAGTCGGCGGGGGAGGGGTCGGTGGCACTGGCGTGCCCGTGCCGACGGTGGGGGTTGGCCGTGACGTGCGCTTGCGTCGTCCGTCATTGTGCTTGCGTGCTTGCGCCGCCGATGCGGGTTGGCTCCATCGGGAGGGGTCCACCTGATCGGGAGGATTGCACGTGATCAGTTTGGGTTGAATCTTCCTGATCGGGTGTTTCGCCTCATCGGCAACAAGCTTCGCTGCGGAGCTGGCCGCTAGTCGTCCCTTTGTCATTGCCGGCGACGCCCTTCCGGCGTTTACTGGCGCCTCGCCTTACACTCGCCCGTGCGCCAGGGTCCCGCCGGTGACTCCCTACCAGCGTTTACTGGCGCCCGCCGGGCAGTCCTGCACCAGTGAGGGAGCATGACACCAGGGGTAGTGGTGGGGGTTTTGCAGCATTAGAAGCCTCCCTTCGGCGTGTCGCCGGCGTGTCGCGCCTCTAATGGTGCAATTCCCCCCGTTTGGTGGCGATGTCACCGGCAGGCAAGTCACGCACGGGTCCACGTGAAGCGCAATCCCCACAGTTTACTGTCGGTGAGGGCGCGCCTCGGGGCAGCGCCGCCCACGTCGCAAACCACCTCGGTAACAAACGCCGACAACGGGGTGTTGCGGGCGAGGTGGTCTGCGTTGTGGGCGCAACGGCGCCTGAGCTGGTGTGTCGCTCGCACGCGAACCGCTGACAATGCGCGTTAACCCCGTGACACGCACGCCAATCCCTAGATATGCGCCAGGGCGCCGCCCACGCGCATACCATCAGACCCACGTGCGAAGTGTCGGACCCACGTGCGAAGTGTCGGGCCCACGCGCGAATCAGCGGGTCCACGCGCGCGGCGAGGAACGTAGGCAGCTAGCGCGCTTGGAGCAGTTTCGCATGCAATTCGATTGGGTGAACTTTCAGCAGTGTCCGCAAACGTTGCAATTCCAACAATATGGTTGCGCGGTGTGACACAGTGTCGGGGGAATTGCATGCGACATTCACGGATAACTCACCCAACAGGAGTCATGCACTACCACGCGTAGCACCGCCGGTAGCGCAGCCACTGGCACAGCCGGTAGCGCCGCCGCTCGCGCTGCAGCCGGTAGCGCAGCCACTGGCACAGCCGGTAGCACCGCCGGTAGCGCGCCAGCGACCTGGCACGGTGGCCTGGCACGGTAGATACCACCGACGCAAATAACCTGCCCAAGCCCCACCGAGACTGATCAAGGGACCACGCACAGACTCACAATTTAACAACCATCTCCAACACCAACTTTCCCGCATCAACAAGCCGAAAAGTCACCACAAAACCAACATGATTTGTCCATCCTCATAGTTAGTCCCAACCAACTAAAACACTGACTTTCCCGCGCAACAAAGCCGAAAAGTAACCCCTCCAGCAACACGTTTTGTCTATCCTCCAAGTTGGCTGCCACCAACTTCAATACCGACTTTCCCGCACCAGAAAGCCAAAGAGTCACCCTTCCAGCAACACGCAGTGTCCTATAACCCGCGAGGTGCCCTGCCTGGCATGGGCGCGTGCGGTAGGCGTCTTGCGCGCCGGGGTGGTCGCCAGTGACCGCGGCAGAGCAAGCGGATACAACAAAATCCCCAAAGCGAATGCTTCGGGGATTGCTGGTGGCTCCGACCGGCGTCGATCCGGTGACCTTTCGATTTTCAGTCGAACGCTCTACCAACTGAGCTACAGAGCCAAGACCTGAACCGGAATGGTCTGGTCGGCGACCCCGACGGGACTTGAACCCGCGACCTCCGCCGTGACAGGGCGGCGCGCTAACCAACTGCGCTACGGGGCCTTACAATAGGTAAGACCTATTAAGTTGTGCCGTTCACATGCGCGACCGGCTGGTACCCCCAACGGGATTCGAACCCGTGTCGCCGCCGTGAAAGGGCGGTGTCCTAGGCCGCTAGACGATGGGGGCCTACGTGGCCGTCGAACTGGCGTCCGAAGACGGGAAATAGTTTAGGCAGAATCAGCGCAGCACGTCAAAACGAAAATGGGTGACCCCGCACACGTTACCAAAAAATGTTGCGCTTGTGTGGAATTCACAGGATTTCATCAGCAAGGCGACCTACCCTTGAAGCATGACTATGACACCTACACTCGGTGCCCTCGCCCAAGCCTCGGGCGCGCTCATGCGCGCCGCCGCAGACTCCCAGTCCGGCGCTGAGGCGGCTGTGGCTACCACCATCGACCTCACTCTCCTGATCCTCGGCCCTGTCATCGGTGCCTTCCTGGGGGTTGTCGTGTCGGTCGTCTTCAACGTCCTCGCGCGCAGGGCGTTTGTGAAGGCCGCCACCGCCTCGTCAATCCTGGCGCGCGTGCGCCGCTCCGCCCACTTCACTTTCGCCACGTGGGGCGCGTGGATTGGGCTGGGCATCGCGCTCGTGAACCCGCACCTGTCTGAGTGGAACGGCTCCTCTGTTACGACATTCCTCATGCACGTTCTCCTCATTGCAGGACTCGCGTGCCTGACCTGGATGGCCTACGCGGCTGCCTGGGTCTTTGAGGACGCGGCGAGAGCTCGTCAAGAATCCGACAAGGGGCGCTCGCGTCGCTTCGAAACCCAGGCGCAGGTTTTGCGCCGCTTCACGCAGGGAGTCGTCGTCGTTATCGGCGCGGTCGCTATCGTCGGCACGTTCGAGGCCGCGCGCCAAGCAATGACCACCGTCCTTGCCTCAGCTGGCGTCCTCTCGGTCATCGCCGGTCTTGCCGCCCAGCAAACGCTCGGCAACGTCTTCGCTGGCTTGCAGTTGGCGTTCACCGACGCTATCCGCGTTGGCGACGTGGTCGTCGCGGGCGACAAGCAGGAAACCGGTTCCGTCGAGGAAATCACGCTCTCATACGTGGTCGTGCGCATCTGGGACGAGCGCCGACTTATCATCCCCTGCCGCTACTTCACTCAGACGCCTTTCGAGAACTGGACGCGTCGCGCCGCCGCACAGCTGGGCACCGTCGAACTGAAACTCGACTGGTCCGCGCCCATGACGCTTATCCGCACCAAGGTCGAGAAGCTCCTCACGTCCACCGACTTGTGGGATGGGCGCACGTGGGCCGTGCAGATCACCGACTCTGACGAGTTCACTGTGACCGTGCGCGTGCTCGTGTCCGCGAATAACTCCGCTAACCTCTCGGACCTGCGCGCCTACCTGCGTGAGCAACTCATCGCTTGGATCGTCGCCGAAGAACCCTGGGCGCGTCCCGTTCAGCACATCGAACCGCGCCAAACCGTCACCGTCGAGCAGGATATGAGCCGCGAACGCATCGCTCGCCTGGCCTCCGAACTCGCCGGAATCTCCGGCGCGAACGAGGCCGTGGCCGCGACCGGTCGCTCCACCTCCCACGCCGGTGGTGCGGCGCGCGCCTACGCGGATTCTGCAGTGGGTGGCACTGCTTCACCGACCGGTGAGTCGGAGGCCGAGGGTGCGCGCGAGCGCCCCAAGGACGCCGCTCACGCCGCCCGCATGGTGGCGGCCCGCCGCAAGGCGAAGCGTGCCCGCCGCCGCGCGATGGCTGACCGTCAACGTGAACTCGCCGAAGGGGGTTCGTCGTCTCCGGACGAAACGCAGGTCATCTCCAAGTCCGCGCTGCGCAAGATCATCGAGGCCGCCGGTAACACGGACCCCCAGCTCACCCAGACCATGACGGCCACGTCCATCGGTCGCGGCGAGCGGCTCTTCTCCGGCTCCGCTGAAGCTGACGAGCGAGCCGCCGCACTTGCGGGTCCCGGCGAAGAGGCCTACGCCGAACGTGAAGCCGATTCTCAGCGTGCGAAAGACCGCCGGGAGGGACGTCGTCGCTCGAGCGAGGCCATAGACCCCGAGACGAGCGCGGCCCTGGCCGCCGTCGGCGTTGAACCCGTCGGACCTACGGACAGTGGCACTGGCAACGCTGAACCCACGCAGACGCAAAACGCTGCGCCCGCCGAGACCTCGGCTGCCCAGGTGACCCGCCCTTTTGACGGAGCCGCCCCTGCCGCAACGGCCGAGGCTACGACAGGGAGCAAAGCCACTGACGCGGTCACTGGAAATAGCCAGGCGGTCGCAGGTGTGATGAGCGGCATGCCCGCCGTGGGTGCTGGAACCGCTGCCACCGAGGCCGCACACGAGCCGGAAACCGACGTGCCGGCGCCTCCCGCAGCCGACGATGCGAATCCCACCGGACCTGTCGATGCCGCTGACACGACACCAGGCGTGCGTGCTGACATCCCCGCGCCCGCGGAAGCGGTCGAAGCAGCGGAGGCGGCCACGGCCTCGTCCGACGCTGAGAAACAGCGTGAGGATGTCCTCGCACCGGATCACGGAAGCCGCCGCGCGTCGGATCCTGAGAACGAGGATGAGCAGGCCACGACACCCATCCCCGCGCGTGAAACATCCGTGAAACGTCCGGTGCAGGTGCCGCCGCCCGCGCGCACCGGTCGCCCGGTCATCACCGACGTGGTGGCGGCGCTCGCCCCTGCACTCGTGCCTCCGCCCGAGCCTTCCCCCGAGGAAATGGCCGCATCACAGGAGGAAGTCCCCGACGAGCCTGTGATCCACCCCGACTGGTACGCCGTCGCCGAGGAGGCTCGATTGGAGGAGGAGACTCGTCCTGCTCCCGCGAAGGAGACTCCGCGCGTGTCGATCATGGACTTCTTCCCGGCGGTTGCTCCCACCGGCGCCGAAGCCGACATGCTGCGTGCCGTCACGGGCCAGATTCCAGCCGTCGCAAGTGCCGCGAGCGACGAGGAAGCAGCGGAAACAACGGACGAGGCCGTTGCTGACGATGAGCCGGTGACCTCGGATGAGCCGGTGACCTCGGATGAGCCGGAGGGCTCGGACGAGGCCGTTGCCGACGACGAACCGGTGACCTCGGATGAGGCCGTTACCGACGATGAGCCTGTGACCTCGGGCGAGGCTGTTGTTGACGATGAGCCTGTGACCTCGGACGAGGCCGTTGTCGGCGATGAGCCGGCGACCTCGGGCGAACCGGAGGGGACGGACGAGGCCGTTGCTGACGACGAGCCGGAGGACTCGGACGAGGCCGTTGCTGACGATGAGCCGGTGACCTCGGATGAGGCCGTTGCTGACGATGAGCCGGTGACCTCGGATGAGGCCGTTGCCGACGATGAGCCGGAGGGCGCCGCCGCGGGTCAGGACACTGAAGCGACCGCCGTCATGACTCCCGTTGAGGTCGCCCAGGCGGGCGCACTCGATACGGAGGCCACGCAGGTGCTTCCCACTGTCGAGGAACAGCCCGCACTCGACGAAACGCTCGTGATGCCGACCCTGAGCGCCGCCCCCGACGCCCAGGCAACAGCAACGGAGGCAGCCGACGAAGTCGAACCCGCCAAGGCTCCCGCCAATAAGAAGACCGCCAAGAAATCCCCCGCGAAAAAGGCAACCAGCAAGAAGAACCAGCCTGCGAAAAAGGGAACGAAGAAAGCGGCTGCGGGCGCGAAGAAGGGTGCAACCGAGGAGAAGACGGACGACAAGCCCGCCCAATCCGACGCCGACAAGGCTCAGAAGGCACCCGCCAAGAAGAGCGCCGCCAAGAAAGCACCCGCCAAGAAAGCACCCGCCAAGAAGAGCGCCGCAAAAAAGGCCGCATCCAAGAAGACGACAGCAAAGAAAACGCCGACTGCTAAGCCCGCCGAGCAGTCCACCGCCGAGCAGTGAGAGTCCCGCGAGGACACCACCGCCTCGTAACCGGTACGGCGATGCCCGCCCGCGCCGCCCGCCCGCGCCAACACTGCGCGCCCGCGGGCGGCGCGCGACAATGGACGCATGAACGCAACCGACCCCGCCGCCCGCACCGACGCCGAATGGAAGAAACTCCTGAGTCCCATGCGCTACCACGTGCTGCGTGAGGCGGGCACGGAGCGCCCCTTCACCGGTGAACTCCTGAACGAGGCGCGCGTCGGCACCTACTCGTGCGCGGCCTGCGGCTCCCAGCTCTTCGACTCGGACACCAAGTTCGACTCCTCGTGCGGCTGGCCCTCTTTCTTCCAAACCCACGAAGGGGCGACCACCGAGCACGTCGACACCAGTCACGGCATGACCCGTACCGAGGTGCGCTGTGCGACCTGCGGCTCACACCTGGGTCATGTCTTCGCCGACGCCCCCGGCCAGCCCACCGGCATGCGTTACTGCATGAACTCGGCGGCCCTGACCTTCGCGCCCGCCCAGTGAAAGCGCCCTCCCGGCGCCCCGGCGTCACCACTGTCGCCGACAGTGTCCCGCCTCAACTCTTCCTCGTCGGCTCCGGACTCATCCAGTACGTCGGCGCGGCGCTCGCGGTCGTCGCTTTCGCCTCGGTCGAACCTGCCTCCGTTGCGTGGTGGCGCGTCCTCACAGGCGCGGTGGTTCTCCTCGCGTGGAAGCGCCCGTGGCGCGGCGGCCTCACAGTCTCGGACCTGGCGATCTCCGCGCTCTTCGGGATCATCATCCTCACGATGAACTCGTCGTTCTACGAGGCTATCGCGCGCATTCCCCTGGGCACAGCCGTCTCCATCGAGTTTGTTGGCCCTGTCGCCGTCGCCGTCGTTCGAGGCCGCGGCTGGCGACCGCGCGTCGCCGCGGTCCTCGCGTTCGCAGGCGTAGCCAGCATTGGAGGACTCGCTCTCGACCTGTCGCGCTCGAGCGTGCGCGTCGGCGTTGCCTGGATCCTCCTCGCGGCCCTCGCCTGGTCCGCCTATATTGTGGTGGGTCAGCGGGCGTCGACCACGCGCGACGGGGTCACGAACTTAGCGTTGGGATGCGCGTGGGGTTCTCTTTTCTTTGCGCCCTTCCTGGGGCGGGGGGCGATGGCGGCCACGGCCTCGTGGAAGCTGATCGCAATCGTCATCGGTGTGGGCCTGCTGTCAACTGCGATTCCTTACACGTTTGAGGCCCTCGCGATGCGTCGCCTGGCGGCGCCGACGTTCGCGCTGTTTGCTGCGATCCTGCCTGCGACATCCGCCTTGGTCGGCGCGGTTATGCTGCGCCAGATTCCCGGCGTCTTTGAGTTGATCGGCCTGGTCCTGGTGTCGGCTGCAGTGTGGTTAGCCTCGCGCGAGTAGGGCCCTGCGAGGTACGAGTAAGGCGCGACTGAGAGCTGAGTCCGAGCGCGGGGTGATGTGGGTGTGCTGCTTGAGCGCCCCTAGTAGTCGCGGCAGGCTATGAAAGCTGGCACCGTCCGCTGAATTCTTCTGAATTCTTCGCGATGAGGCGCGCGTTCTGGATAGGTTGTGACGATCTGGATAGGAAATGACGATCCGGATAGGTTAATAACCTATCCGGATGTGCGTTACCTATCCGGATGTGCGTTACCTATCCGGATGTGCGGGGCTGCCAGGGCGCGGTGATCCTATTTCCGACGCGCCGGTGGCCCCTCAGTCGAGGCTGAGCTGGCGCGGCGTGTGAGAGCCGCCGCGGGCGATCACCCAGAACGCGAACCACGCGCCGGCGGAGCCGACGATCATGACGAGTACCATCGGCACGGCGCTGTCGCCGCCCGAGGTTGCTAGGGGAGCGGCGATGCCGTTGGCAAGGGACTGGAAGACGCCCATGACGGACGAGGCCGTGCCCGCCTGCTCGCGCGCCTCGCTCATGGCCTGGGCGCCGGAATTGCCGAAGATAAACGCGTTCGCCGTCATGACCAGCGCGAAGCCCACGCACGTCGGAATGAGCGGCAGGTCGAGGAGGAACGTTGAGACCGCCAGCGTCACCACGCCGGTCGCGGCGATCGTCAGGCCCGTGATGATGAGCGTGCGTGGCGTGAAATGCGAGATCAGGCGCACGTTGACCACCGCGAAGCCGGTCGACAGCAGAGCGTTGAACGCGAAGACCCACGCGAAGGCCATCGCCGACAGTCCCAGCGGCCCCTGGAGGACGTAGGTGGCGTTTGAAATGTAGCCGAACATGCAGAAGCTCGAGAAGGCGTTGACCAGCATGAAGCCCACGAAGGGGCGGATCCGCACGACCTGGACGAGGCCGTGGAAGAACCTGGGGATACCGCCGGGGTGGCGGCGTTCCTCGGGCAGGGACTCGGGTACGACGAACCAGGCGAGGGCCGCCATGAGCAGCGTGAAGGCGGCGAGCGCCCAGAAAACAACCCTCCACGTCGCGTGCGTGATGATGAACGCGCCGAGGACCGGGGCGAGCATCGGCGCGAAGCCGACGATCGCCTGGATGAGGCTCATTGCGCGCGCCAGCGTCTTGCCGTGCGCGACGTCGACGAGGATCGCGCGCGCCACCGACGAGGCGACGCCGCCGCCGAGGCCCTGGAAGACTCGCCCCACGAGGAGCACCCAGATGTTCGGCGTGAACACACAGATCATGGATCCGATCAGGGCTATGATGCCGCCGGTGACGATGGGGCGGCGACGCCCGATCTGGTCGGAGATTGCTCCGCCCAGGACCTGGCCGGACGCGTAGCCCACGAAGAAGGTGGTGAGCGTGAACCCGAGCATCGTCGAGTTCGTTGCCAGGTCCGCTGTGATCTGGGGGAATGCGGCCGAGTACATGTCTGTGGCCATCGGGGGCACAGCGTTTTGTACGGCCAGCGTGATCAGCAGGGCAACGGTGAGTGCTCCGCCGACGATGCCGCCCTGATCAGGGGTCTTGTCTTTCACCATGATGCGATTATGCGCCAGCCGAGGCGCATCATGGGCAATTTGATTGAATAGTTGACATATCTCGCAAGTCGCAGGGGGCTGACGTGCACACATGAGCTCCGGTGACGCGCACGCCCCTCGGTTCACGCCCCTAGGTTCATGCCTCCTCGGCGCTTGCCTCCAGCGCGTCCGCTTGTTCCTCCAGCGCGCTCGCCGCCGCTTCGATCTCCTCGCGCGTCGGGCACGAGGCCGGCCCGACGACCGTCGCGGACAGCGCGCCCGCGCAGTTGGCGAGGAGAAGCGCCCTCTCCACGGGGATCTCCTGTGCGAGGGAGGCCGCCAGCACCCCGGAGTGGGCGTCGCCCGCGCCGTTTGTGTCGATCGCGTCGACGCGAGGCGTCGGGACGTGGGTCGCATCCTCGTCGCGGGCATTCGTGGCAGCCACCGAGGGACGAAGGAAATATGCGCCCTGCGCTCCCGCGCGCACCACGACGGGGCGGCGCATCGCGGCGCACACGGCCTCGGCGGCCCCGAGCGGTCGCGCGCACTGGTCGAGGAGGCTCCGATCGGCCATCCGCTCCCCGATCTCTTGAGCCTCCCTGTGGTTCATCGACACGATGACGTCGCGTGTCGGCAAGCCATCCGGGATCCCGATGACGGGGGAGACGTCCAGAACCACGCGCACGCCCTCGGGCAGGGCGCGCAGCGCAGCCTCAGCGGCTTCCCTGTTCGCGGGGTGGTCCATGAGGTAACCGTCGACGTAGAGGACGTCACGAGGAGTCATGGTTCGCACGAAATCAGCCCACGCGTTTGCGGGAGCCATGGTCTCCGCGCCCCTCGTAGAAATGAAGGTGCGCTCGCCGGTACGATCCGTGAACGCGATGCAGAACCCGTTATCGACTCGGGCGACGCGAGGCCCCGCGTCCGTGATCCCCTCGCGTGCCAGCGCTTCTTTAATGAGCGAGGAGTAGGGACCCTCGCCGATCGGGCTGAGGGAGATGGCCTCGGCTCCCATGCGTCGCGCCGCCGCCAGCGCGTTGAAGCCCCCTCCCACGTGCATCCCCTCGTCAGTGGCCCATACGTCGCCGCCGGGCCCCGGAAGGGCGTCGCCGCGCACAGCGAGGTCCACGAGGATCTGCCCCATGAGGACAACTCGGCCTGCCGGGGTGGTGGTTTCGGGGTCCGCGGCCACGGTCGGGTTCGCGCCCGGCGTGCTCTTATCCTGATCCTCCGAAGCCGTCGCGGCGCTCGCATCGCAGCGGTCACCGGTCGTCGCCACGTCATCCGTACCCGACATGCTAAACGACTTGTCGCGCAGTGCCAGCAGGTCTGTGGCCACGGAGCGCAGGTCGAGACGGGACACATCCTCGACCTGGATGAGGTCTTCCTCGTTGAAAGCCTCGACCCCGAGTGAAGCGCCCAGGATTGCCCCCGCGATCGCGCCGATCGTGTCGGTGTCGCCGCCCAGGTTAGCGGCGTCCAGCAGGGCGCGCGGGGAGGGGTCGCGCGCGAGGAGCGCGAAGGCCATGGGGATAGCCTGCGCTGAAGCCACGGACGTACCCACCTGCTCGACGAGGCACTCCAGGGACGACGAGGCCGGGGTGGATGCCAGCAGCAAGGCCCGCCGCGTGGCGGCAGCGACGTCAGGCTCTGGACTCCACGCGCCGCGCGCGGGAAGGGACTCGACATAGGTCACGGCTCGCCGCAACAGGGCTGTCATGTCCTCGGCGGAGGTTCCCGGCCGGTCGATCCCCAGGGACACGGCAGCGGCGACGAGCGCCGCTGAGCGGAAGCCCTGACGCGTCGCGTGCGTGACCTGGCAGGATGACCAGACGGCCTCCGCGAAAATGTTCGGATTGGCCGTCGAGACCGCGATGCCGATCGGCGTCACCCGCATCGCCGCGCCGTTTGTCGTTCCCTCCCCGCCCACTTGCAGCGGGTCCTCCCCCGCGCGCACACGCTCCAACGCTGCCTTCGTCGACGGCCCCAGCAGATCGAGCGACCCGCGCTGAATCATCGAGTCCTCCCATGCCAACAACGTGTGGGCAAACTCACTCGCATCCAGGCGCGCGTGACCCGACGAGGAGCCACGGCCTCGTACCAGGAGAGAAGCAATCAGCAACGCCTGCTCCGTGTCATCGGTGACCGACCCCGCCCGCATCCCCGGCGCGTACGGCTGACTTTCGTCCGCATCCACGAGACCCGTGATACGCCCATACATCGAGCGGATCTGCGCCGGAGACAACGCCTGCGTCGGCATTCCCAGCGCATCCCCTAGCGCCAACCCACCCATAGCACCGTACGCGCGCGACAAACGAGGATCCATGATCGCCTCCCAACGCGGGCCATCACCCACATAACACAAACGCCCCGGAGGACCCCGAGGCGAACAGTAGGCCCAGGGGGACTCGAACCCCCAACCTACGGATTAAAAGTCCGCTGCTCTACCATTGAGCTATAGGCCCATGCCCCCATTGTAGAAGGAAGCGGTCCCTATGGCCCAATCGAACACCCCACGCCGCCCAGCCATGCTCGACGCCGCGCGGGCAGAGACGATCGTCGGCGACGAAGACCCCGCCTCCCTCGCCGCCGTCGCACACACCGCCGCGTGGGCACTCATGGGAATCAGCGACGACACCTTCAACGACGAGGACGTGGCGCGCCTGCGGGAAACCGTGCGCGCTCGCGGCATCGACACCATCGCCCACGTCTGGTCGCGCAGCCCCGAATTCACGCTCCCCGGCGCGCTGTGGCGCCTCTACCTGCTCCACGAGTGGTACCACCGCGATCCGCACCTGGTCGAAGCCCGCTATGCCGACGGCTCGCGCGCGCCCATCATCCAGGGCCTCGAAGCCCCCGTCGCGCTGCGGCCCCTGCACCTCATCATGGACGAGGTCGATGCCCTGCTGCGCGGCGACCTCACCGATGACGACCTTGAAGACGTGCTCGCCCAGGCATCGCGCGCCATGCGCGTCCTCGCCGCCGGTGAAGCCGGGGCCCTATGGATCGAAGATCCCACAGACCCGCTCGCCCACCGAGTCACCATGCGACACAGTGCACTCCTAGCCACCGCAGACGAACTCGACACCGCCGCACGCGAAGCTTCCGTCGGCACCCTCGACTAAGCCGCCGATCCCCGCCGGCCACAATCACGCCTGACGAGCCGCGACCTGGTCACGGTGACGCGCCCACCAGGGCAAGCGCGGCGCGAGGCGACTACCCTGGTCCCTATGCGTCCGATGCCAGCCCCACGCCCCCAGCGACTCGTTCGCTCCGCGGGCGCGCTCGTCTGGCGTTTCGCCGACCACGCGCGCGTCGCCGTCCCCGGAGAAAACATCGACCCCGCCGACATCGAAGTCCTCATGGTCCACCGCCCCCGCTACCACGACTGGTCCTGGCCCAAAGGCAAAACAGAAAACGGTGAACCCCTGGTCGCTGCCGCCGTGCGCGAAGTCGAAGAAGAAACCGGCTACCTCATCACCCTGGGAGCACCCCTGACAACCCAGCGCTACCGCCTGGGAGGCGGACACACTAAGGAAGTGCACTACTGGGTGGGCACGCCCCTGCCCGCCGGTGAGGTCTCCGCGCGCCTGCGCGCCCCCGTTGCCCGCGCGCCTCGCACCGAAATCGACCAGACCACCTGGGCGACCCCCGACGCGGCCGCTGACATGCTCACGCGTCGAGGTGACCGTCGGCTCCTCGCCGACCTCGTCGCCCGCGCGATCGAAGGCCGCCTTATCACCTCCACGATTATCGTGTTACGACCCGGACCCGCCGACGCGCCTGAGGATACCTCCGCTTCCGCACCCGCGCAGCGGACCACGCTCAACGTACCCACACCCCCCAAGTCTCGTCTCGCGCCGACCCCCGCGATCGTCGCATCAGCTGCGGCGCGCAGGGCAGCGCAGGTGCAGCAGGCCTCGTCCCGAAAGGCCGAGACTACCGCCCGTCCCATCGATCCACCCCTCGGACGATTCGGTGTGCGCCAGGCCTTCGACCTCATCGACTTGTTCAGCGCTTTCGGCGTCAATGCCGCCTTTGCGTCCCCGTCCGCCCGCGCCCGCCAGGCCCTCGCACCGTGGGCGAGCGTCGGAGGGGACTCAGTGACGCTCGTGGCGGCCCTCGACACCTCGTCCGAGGCCACGGGGCTCATCGACGCGCAGGCCCGAGCCGGTCGAGTGCGTGCCTTCGCGGCGCAACGCCTTGCCGAACCTTCCGGCACGACCCTGCTGTCCGCGACGGGAAGCGCGCGCGACCTCATCATCGAGGAACTGCGAGCCTACGGGTCGAGCGCCGTCACCGGAGGCGACGCGCCCTCCCTTAAGCACGGCCAAATCCTGGTCGCTCACGTGGAACGCGGAGCCGACGGTCCCGTTGTCGCTGCCTTTGAGACACACGGCGTGACCACCAAAAACCCCGCAGCTCAGCCGCGTAAGACCGCCAAGAAACACTGAAGCGGCCCGGCGAAAGCCGGGCCGCCATCAGCGCGCACAGGCGCTGGTCACATGTTGGAGTCCTTCACCGATCGGGTGAGCTTACTGTCATTCTTGGCGAACGCATAGCATTCGACGGTGTGGTCGCCGTTCGTCCAGGTTTCTTGCGTCGGGACGTACCACGAGTAGTCCACGGTGGAGTCCGCGACAGGCTTGCCAACGTAGTATTCGAAGATGAGTCCGCAGATTTCGTCGCTCTCGTCGTCAAATTCGTCATCAGACGGGAACGCGTCACCCGAGAAATCAAAGATGTGGAAGTACTCCGCGTCGTGAGGCTGGTTGCAATCGACGATGGTGATGTCACTGTTATCGTCGGATGCGTACTGGAAACATTCTCCGACCCTGGGCGGTACGTAGTCGTTCGTCGTTGCGGAAGACGTGGGCGTAGGAGTGCGAGTAGGAGAGGTATCCGAGGGCTTGCGGGCACCGGACAATGACACCGAGCAGGCGGACAAACCCAGGCTCAGGATGGCGACCGTTGCGCCGAGGATAAGCACAGGGCGCGCCATGGTGGACGTGAATGAGTTTTCAGACATGATTCTCCTTAGGCTGAGATGCCTCGGCAAGTACGAGGCAAACGCGGCGCGAGGCCCGTTTGCTTGCCGCATCGCAGCGCCAACTATATAACAACGCCGACCGTGCGCGGCCCGGGGTATCACCTACGCCAGCGGGATATTCGCGCCAATACTGACAGATTGATAAAAAGTGTGGCGTGCCTCCCATGTGCAGTCGGATAGTCAAGGAAACGCCGACCTAATAATGGTGGCGGCCCGGCGAAAGCCGGGCCGCCACCAGCGCGCACAGGCGCCGGTCACATGTTGGAGTCCTTCACAGATCGAGACAGCGTCGTCGAGTCACCCGGCAGCGCAACGCAGACGATGTCGCGGTCGCCCTTGGCCCAGGTCTGCTCGGTCGGGTACATGGCAGTCACCTCGAGGGACGATTCGGAGTAGGACTTGCCGACGTAGCTCTTGAAGTTGTCGAAGCAGGCATCCTCCATCATCTGGTCCATCTCGTCCTGGTCAGGCAGCGTGGCGTCGGTGATCTTCTCAATGTAGTAGACCTCGCCGGTGTGCTCCTTCGAGCAGTCCCTGAGCTCAACGTCGTAGACGGTCGAGCCATCCGGGACCTGGATGCACTGACCGACTTTCAAGTTGGTGCTGTGGGTGCGGTTCGTGATAGCAGACAGAACAGAACAGCCGGACAGGCCGAGGCTCAAGATGGCAGCCGAAGCGCCGAGAACGAGCGCGGGACGCATAGCGTGGGACATGATGCTCCTAAATGAGATGGGATGATGGACGTCAGATTGACCGCCACATTGGGGAGAAGGAAACCGAACGGAACCTGTCGCCTGGAACACTATAACAACCATCGTGCCACTCGGTAAAGAAGGCGGGTGGTGTCCGCCTGATCATGCGGACACCACCCAGGGGCGAACGTGAGACAGCGGCTACAGTCCCGACTTCTTAACAGTTGCCTTCAGTGAGGAGTGATCCAGCGGGCGGGCCAGGCACACGATCGCCCGGTCCGAATGCGCCCACGAATCCTTCGTCGGGATCATCCACGTGGCATCGAGGCTGGACGACAGGTAGCTGGACCCCACGTAGTCCTCGAAGTTAGCGATGCACACCGACTCGGCCTGCTTGTTCAACTCAACCTCGCCGGGGAAGTCCCCGTCATCGGCGGAGGTCACGTAGAAGACCTCGGCGTCGTGCTCGCGGGTGCAGCCGGTCGTCTCAACCGTGGTCGCGGTCTCGCCCTCAGGAAGGACAATGCACTGGCCGACCCGCATGTGCATGACGGACGAATCCGAGCATGCGGCGAGCGGGACGAGAAGCGCGAGGGCCGCGACCAGGCCGACGAGGCGACGGGAAGCCACTAGTGGACCCCCAGAGGCAGTGCCACGAGCAGATATACGATGGCTGACACGAGTGCCGCTGCCGGCAACGTCAGGAACCACGCGATAACGATGTTCCCTGCAACGCCCCAGCGCACGGCAGAGAAGCGTTTCGTGCAGCCCACGCCCATGATCGCCGTGGAGACGACCTGCGTCGTGGAAATGGGAGCATGGACGACGTAGGAGCACAGGTACAGGATCGAGGAAGACACGGCCTCGGCTGTAAAAGCGCGCGCCGGATCCAGGTCGATGATCTTTCGACCAATCGTGCGCATGATGCGCCCGCCGCCCGCCATGGTGCCCAGAGAAATCGCCAGAGCGCCCGAGATTTTCACCCAGAGGGGCACGTTCATTTCGTGGGTGATCGGATCGATAATGTTGTGGTGCTCACCGTAACCGCCCGCCATCAGCGCCATGATGATGATGCCCATCGTCTTCTGCGCGTCTTGGATGCCGTGGCCCAGGGCCATCGCAGCCGAGGAGATGCGCTGCGCGGCGCGGAAGCGACGCATCGTGCGGTGATACTGCGCCTTGCGCAGCAGCCACAGGACAACCTTCATGGCGATGTAGCCGATGATGAAGCCGATGATGGGCGAGGCAAACATCGGGATGATGACGTGATCCACGATGCATTCCCAGAACACCGTGGTGCCGCTAAGGAGGCCCGCGCCGACCATGCCGCCGATGAGGGCGTGCGAGGAGGACGACGGGAGTCCGAACCACCAGGTGATCAGGTTCCAGATGCACGCGCCCAACAGGGCGGCCAGGATGATGACCAGGCCCTTTTGCTGCATTTCAGGCGTGGTGGACTCGGCGTAACCCTTGATCTCGATGATGCCAGAGCCGACAGTCTTCGCGACGGCGGTGCCCATCATGGCACCGATGATGTTCATTGCCGCGGCCATGAGCAGGGCGGCGCGGGGTGTCCACGCGCGCGTCGACACGGAGGTCGCGATCGCGTTCGCCGCGTCGTGGAAGCCGTTCGTGTAGCTGAAGAACAGCGCGACGGCGATGACGACGCAGACGAGGATCAGATTCAGATCCACGGCTCAGGATTCCTTCAGTGCGAGGGACTCGATGATGTTGGCCAGCTCCTCGAATGCGTCGGCGCAGGACTCGAGGCCCTGGACGATGTCCTTGAGCTTGATGATCGTGACCGGGTCGAGGCCCGAGTCGAACAGGGCCGTCAGGGTGCGGCGGTAGGCCAGGTCGCCCTCGTTCTCGAGGCGGTTGATCTCGATCCAGTAGTCGCGCATGTCCACCGGAGACTTCAGCTTGGGCATGTTCGCCGCGGTCATATCCGCGCAGTTCTTGATGACCTCGATCTGCGTGTTCAGCAGGGAGACCAGGGAGGAGGGGATGTCGGCGATGCCGTAGACGACCAGAAGATCGCCGGCCTCATCAATGAAGTCGAGGCAATCGTCCAGGTGGGACGCCAGCGACTGCAGGTCCTCGCGGTCGAAGGGCGTGATGAACGAGGAGTTGATGCGCTGGACGATGTCGTGGTTCAGTTCGTCGCCGCGGTGCTCGACCTCGTGGAGCTGGTCGCGCAGGGCGATGCGCTCCTCGGGGGAGGCGGCGTAGATGTGCGTCAGGAACTCGACGGCCTGCACGAGCTGGCGGGCCTGGGAGGTGAAGTCTTCAAAAAAGTCAGGGCCTTGGGTCTTGTTTCGGAATCCCATGGTGTGTTCGGTCCTTCCAATGGTGAACGGCACTGTTGTGCTACCTGTAATCGTCGGTCATGGGGTGGGCACACTTCAAGTTCAGATGCGCTTTTGTGACCCCAATGGTCGTGTTGTATCTCACGGGATGGTCGGGTTGTTATCCTTCGGTCCCATTCGCGAGGCCTTGGTGCGCTAGTGGGGCATGTTGCCCCTTGTGGATGGGCAGAAGGTCCCTGCCGACCGGGCGGCATGTGACTGGTTCGACTACGATTGGAGTGTGACCGGGACCAAGCGCCCGCAGGCGCGGGCAAACGTTCCGGCATGATTGATTCTGTCAATCGGGGACGCGTATTGCGGCCTCGACAATCCGAAATGCCTCAGGAGGCAAAATGTCCGTGACCGAACAGGACGTGCGTGCGGCGGCTCCGGCCAACGCTCCCGAAGATGTCATCAAGTGGGTTGCGCAAATCGCCGAGCTGACCACCCCTGACGCCATTGAGTTCTGCGACGGCTCCCAGGAAGAGTGGGACCGCCTGACCTCGCAGATGGTCGAAAGCGGCATGTTCACCAAGCTCAACGAGGAGAAGCGTCCTAACTCCTTCCTCGCTCGTTCCAAGCCGTCCGACGTTGCGCGTGTCGAGTCGCGTACCTTCATCTGCTGTGAGAAGGAAGAGGATGCGGGTCCGACCAACCACTGGGCAGACCCCAAGGAAATGAAGGCCACCCTGCACGAGAAGTTCACGGGTGCCATGAAGGGTCGCACCATGTACGTGGTTCCCTTCTCCATGGGTCCTCTGGGTGGCCCCATCTCCCAGCTCGGCGTTGAAATCACCGACTCCCCCTACGTTGTGACCAACATGCGCATCATGACTCGTATGGGTGCTGCTGCCATGGATCTCATCAACGAGGGCCGCGTGTGGGTTCCGGCCGTCCACTCCGTCGGCGCTCCTCTCGAGCCCGGTCAGGAAGATTCGACCTGGCCCTGCAATGATGAGAAGTACATCACCCACTTCCCTGAGACCAACGAGATCTGGTCCTTCGGTTCGGGCTACGGCGGCAACGCGCTGCTCGGCAAGAAGTGCTTCGCCCTGCGTATCGCCTCGACGATGGCCCGCCGCGACGGCTGGATGGCCGAGCACATGCTCGTCCTGCGCCTGACCCGCGAGTCCACCGGCCAGCAGTTCCACGTCACCGCCGCCTTCCCGTCGGCCTGTGGCAAGACCAACCTCGCCATGCTCCAGCCCACGATCCCCGGCTACAAGGTCGAGACCGTCGGCGACGACATCGCGTGGATGCGTCCCGGCCCGGATGGTCGCCTGCGCGCCATCAACCCCGAGGCCGGCTTCTTCGGCGTTGCCCCCGGCACTTCCTACAAGACCAACCCCATGGCCATGGAGACCGGCAAGGCCAACTCCATCTTCACGAACGTCGCCCTGACCGACGACGGCGACGTGTGGTGGGAAGGCATTGACGGTGATGTTCCGGCGCACCTGATCGACTGGCATGGCAACGACTGGACCCCCGAGTCCGGCGAGAAGGCTGCTCACCCGAACAGCCGCTTCACCGTCCCCGCCTCGCAGTGCCCGATCATCTGCCCCGACTGGGAAGCCCCCGAGGGCGTCGCGGTTGACGCCGTCCTCTTCGGTGGCCGCCGCGCCACCAACGTCCCGCTGGTCGCCGAGCAGTACGAGCCCGCCCACGGCGTGTTCATCGGCGCCTCCGTGGCCTCCGAGGTCACCGCTGCCGCGACCGACGTCAAGGCCGGCTCGCTGCGTCACGACCCCTTCGCCATGCTGCCCTTCTGCGGCTACAACATGGCCGACTACTGGGGCCACTGGCTGGAGATGCAGGACAAGCTCGGTGAGGGCTTCCCGAAGGTCTACCAGGTCAACTGGTTCCGTAAGGATGAAGACGGCAACTTCATGTGGCCCGGCTACGGCGACAACGCCCGCGTCCTGGACTGGATCGTTCGCCGCGCCGCCGGCGAGGTTGAGGCCATTGACGGTGTGACCGGTCGCTACCCGAAGTTCGAGGACTTCAACCTCGATGGACTCGACATCGACGAGACCGTGTGGGCGAAGCTCTTCGCGATCGACCCTGATGCTTGGGCCGCCGAGATGGACGACACTGAGGAGTACTTCTCGCAGTTCGGTGACAAGCTCCCCGCCGCCATTACCGAGCAGCTGGCCAAGTTCCGCGCGCGTATCGCCGCCGCGAAGCAGGCCTGATTGATGCGGCTTTGCGGGCCCCGGAGGTAACTCCGGGGCCCGCCCCTTTATGTCTGCTCTCCTTCGCGTGTCTAACAGGCTCTGGGCCTGCCCGTCTCGCTCCTGGCGGCGTCGTGGTTAGGTGTGCGAAAACTGACCGGGTTGTGTCAGATGGGCCGCGTCGGGCTACACTGGGAGGGCATCCGACCGCGCACGCAAGGAGAGTCCGTGCCCAACTACTTGACGAATGACGAGCTCGCCCACGCTAAGGGCCTGCTCGATCGCATGACCAACATCTACCAGCACACCGTCGTCGGCCAGGAAGCGCTACGCCGCGCGCTGATCGCCTCGTTGCTCGCCGGCGGCCACGTCCTGGTCGAATCCGTTCCCGGCCTGGCCAAGACGACAGCAGCGCAGACCCTCGCGTCGGCTGTGTCTGGAACCTTCCGCCGCATTCAGTGCACCCCCGACCTGATGCCTAACGACATCGTCGGCTCCCAGATCTGGAATCAGGAGCGCGGCGAGATGGTTACTCAGCTCGGCCCTGTCCACGCGAACATGGTGCTCCTGGACGAGATCAACCGATCGTCTGCGAAGACCCAGTCCGCCATGCTGGAAGCCATGCAGGAACGCCAGACCACCATCGGCGGCGTGAACCATAAGCTGCCCAACCCCTTCATGGTCATGGCGACACAGAACCCCATCGAGGAAGAAGGCACGTACGTTCTGCCCGAGGCCCAGATGGACCGCTTCCTCCTGAAAGAAGTCATCACCTACCCGACTCCCGTTGAGGAACTCGAAGTTCTCAGCCGCATCGATTCCGGCCAGATGACAACCCCAGCCGACGCCGTCCCGATCACGCTCGAGGACGTGCGTACCCTCCAGGAAGCGCGCCGCCGCGTCTTCGTCCACGACACGCTCAAGGCCTACATCGTCGACATCATCAACACGACGCGTGGTGCGGGTCCGAACCCGTTGCCCGGCTGGAACAAGCATGTGCGCGTGGGTGCCTCCCCGCGTGGCGGCATCGCGCTCATGCAGATCGCCCAGGCTCTCGCTCTCATGGCCGGTCGCAACCACGTGATGCCCGACGACATCAAGGACATGCGCTACGGCATCCTGCGTCACCGCATCATCCGCACCTTCGATGCCCTGGCCGACAACGTGTCCATCGAGGGCCTCATCGACGCCGTCTTCAACGCGGTCCCCGTTCCGTAACGAACGCCGCTCCCACGTCAGTCGATCGTCTGAAGGAACGTCATGCCTGTACGCTCGCGCGAAATCCACGCGCTCTCTACGCGCATCCAGCTGCCCGTCATGCGAAAGCTGCTGTCCATCATGGACGGTCAGCACTCCGCTCTCCGGCAGGGGCGCGGCTGGGAGTTCATGGACCTGGCCCCCTACCAGCCGGGTGACGACGTGCGCGAAATCGACTGGGCGGCCACGGCTCGCACAGGTTCGCCCGTCATCAAGCGACACGAGGCCACGGCGAACGTGCAGGTCATGCTCGTCGTGGACACCGGTCGTGAAATGGGCGCTCTCGCGCCTTCTGGAGAGACGAAGGAAGAGATTGCCTTGGCCGCGTGCGAGGCCATTGCTTGGCTGTCCGTCGCCCGAGGAGACCAGATCGGCCTCGTCGCTGGCGACTCCAAGCGCGTGCGCTTCATGCGCGCACGTTCCGGTAACGCGCACGCCGAAACTGTGCTGCGCCGTATCGAGGAAGACATCACTCTGACCTCGCCGCACTCGGACGTCCCCAAGCTCCTGGCACGGGCGAGGACCGTCACGAACAGGCGCAGCCTCCTCGTGATCGTCACGGACGCGACCCAGCCCACGCCGTCGAGGGAATCAGACGACCTCATCAAATCCCTGAGCGTACGCCACCAGGTCATACAGATATGCGTCGCGGACATCGACCCGACCAGCCTCGACAAGGGCACGGACGTCGTCGACGTCAACGAGGGTCCGCTGCCGGACTTCCTGCTGCGCGACTCTCAGTTGTCAGGCGAAGCAAACAACGTTATGGCTGCGCGCCGCGCGGCGGTCACCCGAATGCTTGACAAGCGGGGAGTCATCCACGTGGACGTGGCATCCAGCGCTGAGGTACCCCGCGCGCTCATGCGTGCTCTCGAAAGGGGATCACATGTCCGGTGACATTAAAGAATACTTGCAGGATCCTGTCATGTATCCAAACTGGATGTGGGTCTTGGGCGTGACGATCCTTGTGGCCGTCATCGGGTGGATCATCTACTCACTGTGGCGGTGGTGGACTTCGCGCATCGGCGAGGTCATGGAGCTGCAGACGATC
Organism: Actinomyces bouchesdurhonensis; assembly: GCF_963540955.1. Classification (NCBI taxonomy): domain Bacteria; kingdom Bacillati; phylum Actinomycetota; class Actinomycetes; order Actinomycetales; family Actinomycetaceae; genus Actinomyces; species Actinomyces bouchesdurhonensis. The sequence goes on along the minus strand of NZ_CAUTSL010000022.1, from coordinate 10,866 downwards.
ACGGATGCGCGCCGTAAAAAGTACCTGACCTACATTGATCAGATTGCGGATCGCTACGCCGACGGTGACTTGGATGCGCGCGGCGTGCATCTGGCGCTTGCAGGCCTGATGCGTGCCCTCGGTACGGAGCGCACCGGTCGTGACCTCGAGGTTGCAACCGTGAAGGAAGTACGCAGGCTTGTCCCCGTGTGGCCCGGCCTGTCCGATGTCCTTCAGGCGTGCGAGATCCCCAGTTTCACGGGGGATGACATCCCTGCGGGCCAGCCTTCGCATGAGGCTGTCACGAACGTGTTGACCATGGCCGTGGAGGCGGTAAACGTATGAGGTTTTGGTGGTTAATTCCCATTGTCCTGCTGGTGGTGGTCGCGGCGACCGCCCTCGGATGGTGGCGTGCACGTCGAGCGGGTGAACGCTCGGGTAAGAAGGGGTGGGTTGCGAACACCGGTTTCCTGCGGGGGCTGCCCAAGTATCAGGCTCTTGTGCGTCGCACTCGCGCGTCGCTGGCGATGGCGTGCGTGTGCTTTATGATTGCGGTTATTGCGACGTCCGTGTCTGCGGGCGCGCCCGTAGACCGCTACGTCAAGCACGATAAGTCCTCGAGTCGAGACATCGTCATCTGCCTCGACGCATCGGGGTCGATGCTTCCCTACGACTCGAAGATTGGTGACGCGTTCAAGCAGATCATTTCACACTTCGAGGGTGAGCGAATCTCGCTGCAGCTGTGGAACGCCTACTCGATGACGATGTTCCCGCTGACGGATGACTACGAGATGGCCAACGATGTGCTCACGGACATGTCCGACGTCATCGACAAGGGTTTCTCGCAGATCGGTGGGCATATTTCCGCTTCGCAAGAGCTGATTGACTACCTGGAGCCGACGTTCGCTGACCCGGACGAGGAACGAGCGTCGCTGGTCGGCGACGGCCTTGCCTCGTGCGTCCTCGGCTTTGACCACACGGACAAGGCGCGGTCGCGCACGATTCTGCTGGCCACCGATAACGAGGTGCTCGGATCGGGTATCTACACGCTGCCTGAGGCGATTGAGTTCGCGAAGAGTCAGGCGGTGACGGTCACGGCTTTGTACCCCGGTTCGATGACGGCGCTGTCGACCGAGGCCGTGGAACTGCGTGATCAGGTGCAGTCCACGGGTGGTGACTTCTATGATGCGTCCTCGCCCGCATCCGTCGACTCTGTCGTTCAGCAGATCGAGGCTGAGCAGAAGGAAGACCTCGACTCGGCTGGCAAGATGCTGGAAACTGATCGCCCGACCTCCGCCCTGGGGTGGACGCTCCTTGGCGTCGTGTCCCTGCTGGGAATGCTTGCCTTCGGGAGGCTCTGACATGGTATTTCACCCCGTTATCAACCTGTTTCTGCTGATCCTCATTGCCCTCGTCGCGGCCGCTTTTGTGTTCCTGTCCGCCCGACGGTCGGTGCGCAGGCGAGTCAGCGACGTGATTCGACGCTCGTTCATTGTTGTGACCGTCGTCATCATGGGTGCGGGTCCCTCCATCCCCGGCCAGGCGGTGGAGGTTGCCTCGACGCTCGAGGTGTACTTTGTGATTGACCGCACGGGTTCGATGGCCGCTGAGGACTGGGATGGCGTCAAGCCCCGCATCGATGGCGTACGTAACGACGTGGGTACGCTGATGGGCGTCCTCACCGGCTCGCGTTTCTCGATCCTGTCGTGGGACTCGAAGGTCCATACCGACATGCCGCTGACGACCGATGCTTCTGCCGTCAACGCATACATGGAGAGTTTTAACCGTGAGCTGTCGGCGTCCTCGCAGGGTTCTTCTATCAACCGCCCTGCCAAGGAACTCCTCACGCTCCTGAAGAAAAACAAGGAACGCCACCCCCAGAATATTCGCGCCGTTTTTATCTTCTCTGACGGGGAGACGTCGAACCAGGATCACTGGTCCAGCGCTCCCAGTGGGGACCCGAGCGACTGGGATGCCGTCAAGGAGTACGTCGACGGTGGCCTCGTCATCGGTTATGGCACCTCGGAGGGCGGCCAGATGAAGGTGCTGCGTCTGGGAGACTCCGGCGCTCAAAGCGGCGATGAGTACATTCACGACTCCTCCCAGCCGGGCAATCCCGTCGCCATTTCGCGCATCGACGAGGCCGCGTTGCAAGATGTCGCCTCTCGCATCGGCGTCAGCTATGTGCACTCTCCCGACAAGTCGGCGATCGAGTCGTACGCGAACGATGTCCTCGAGGGGGCCTCGACAATTGCTGAGGCGCGCAACATGCAATCTACGTACCGCTACATCATTTGGCCCTTTGCGCTTATCCTCGGTGGCCTCCTCGCGTGGGAGGGTGCAACCCTGTCGCTGCGGGCCCAACAGTTGAGGAACTCCCATGCAATCTGAGAATTCCACACGCGAAGAAGACCTGCTGCCCTTCGGTGCCCCCCAAGCGGACACCGTCGATCCGTCGGTGCGCGCCAAGCTAGCGCAGGCCACTTCCGGCAACCAGAAGATTCAGCGTTCACCCCGCGCCTTGCGTCCCCTGTGGTACTCGATTCCGATCCTCGTGATTGCTTTGGCAGCCTCCGCCTACCTAATCGGCATGACCCTGTGGTCACGCTCGTCGCTGGCCCACTGGACCAACGGGGAGTACCCAGCCGCGCAGGCCGGATACGAGGGACAGATGGCATGGACTTCAGTTGGCGTCGAGCGTTGGGTTGCTCACTACAACCTGGGGACCACCCTGGTGCGTCAGGACGCGGTCGACGATGGCGTGAATGAGTTGCGCACCGCCTACGACTTGGTGCCTAAGGCTGTTGAGGTTCAGCCTGGTCGTCTCGAACCCTATTCCTACGAGTGCCGCGTGCGCGTCAACCTGGGTATCGGCATTGAAATCCAGGCCGACGCTCTGCGTGAGGGTGGCTCTCTGGATGATGCGATTAATTCCTACCAGGAGGCTGAAGACCTGATCTCGCCCTGCCAGACCGCAGGCGGCGGCGGTGGCAGCCAGTCCAATCAGTCCGGTGACCAGGGCCAGTCCGGCGGTCAGGGCCAGTCTGGTGATTCCGACAACCCCGCAAACGAAAACAAGAACCGCGTCCAGCAGAAGAAGCAAGACACGGAACAGGAGAAGAACGGGGAGGACCCGAACCAGCAAAACAAGGATCCGCAGAACGGCACAAATAATAACGAGCCGGAACCCTCCCAGAGTCCGACATCGTCTCCTAGCGCCAGCCCGACGCCCGACCCGTACGCGGGTGAAAATGAGGAGCAGAAGCAGCGTCGTCAGGATCTGCAGAACCAAAACGGGGAGCGCGAACAAAAGCGTCGGGATCAAGACGACAGTAAGCGCTCTGGAAACCCGAACGGTGCCTGGTGAGCGGTGGACGCGTGTCTCACGGACGCTGTGAGGTGTGCCCATATCGGCTCGTGTCGGCCCGTAATGCACTCAAACATAGATAGGCTTAAATTGTGAAGGTTCTTCTCGTTGGTAACGGGGGTCGCGAGCATGCGATCGCTCGTGCGCTGCTTCGAACGTCCACTCCTGAGCAGCCGGTGTCGCTGGTCGTCCAGGCGGGCAATCCTGCGCTGGAGAAGCTGGGTCGTTCGCTCACGATGAATCCGCTTGATCCGAAGGACGTTGTGCGGCGTGCGACATCAGAGAAGGTCGACCTTGTGGTGGTCGGCCCCGAAGCCCCGCTGGTCGCTGGAGTCGCAGACGCGGTCCTCGACTACGGGATTCCGGTCTTCGGCCCGACGAGGGACGCGGCCCGCCTGGAGGCCTCCAAGTCTTTCGCCAAGCAGGTCATGGCGGACGTCGGCGTGGCGACCGCCCGCGCGTTCACCTGCACCTCCATGGACCAGGTGGAGGCCGCATTCGACGACCTGGGTGCCCCCTACGTTGTGAAGGATGACGCCCTGGCCGCCGGCAAGGGCGTCGTCGTGACCACCGACCGCGCCCAGGCCTCGGACCACGCGCGCGCCTGCCTGGCGCGCGACGGGGGAGCGGTCGTCATCGAGGACTACCTCGACGGCCCCGAGGTTTCCCTCTTCTGCTTCGCCGACGGCGCGACCGTCGTGCCGCTCCAGCCCGCCCAGGACTTCAAGCGTGTGGGCGACGGCAACGAGGGCCCGAACACGGGCGGCATGGGCGCCTACAGCCCCCTCCCGTGGCTGCCCGAGGAAGCCACGCAGCGCATCGTCGACGAGGTCGCCCAGCCCGTCGTCACCGAGATGGCCCGGCGCGGCACCCCCTTCCGCGGCCTCCTGTACTGCGGCCTCGCGATGACCTCGAAGGGCATCCGCGTCGTCGAATTCAACGTGCGTTTCGGCGACCCGGAGACCCAGGTGGTCCTCGAGCGCCTCGACTCCCCACTGGCCCCCATCCTGTACGCGGCCGCCACCGGCACGCTCGCCAAGGTGCCCGCCCCCGTGTGGAGCGATGACGCTGCCGTGACGGTCGTCATGGCCTCGGGCGGCTACCCGGGTCCCACCGACACCGGCCACGAGATCACCGGCATTGAGGCGGCCGAAGCATTGGCGGGCGTCCACGTCATTCACGCCGGCACCTCCGAGCAGATTACCGACGACCCGGCCGACGTCGCTGCCGGATGCTGCGGCTTCGAGCCGACCTTGGCGCTGGTGAACTCCGGCGGACGAGTCCTCGACGTTGTCGCCCGCGCGGCCACCCTCGACCAGGCGCGGGCGCTCGCCTACCGGGGCGTCGACCTCATCCACTTCGCTGGTGAACAACACCGCAGCGACATCGCGACGTGGCCCGCCGACCTGGCCGTCACTCTTGACTAACGACACAACATTGAGGAGCATCATGCCCACCTCCCTGCACGGTTGGACCCCCCTGAGTTCGGGGAAAGTCCGCGATATTTACGCTCCTGACGAGGCCGTGGTGGGTTCCGCGCCGGAAGCGTCGCCGGCGGTGGGGCGCCCTCGCCACGCGAAGGCTGGCCCTGAGGCGTTGCTGATGGTGACGTCGGATCGTATCAGCGCATACGACTACGTGCTACCCACTGAGATTCGCGGTAAGGGCGCGGTCCTGAACCAGCTGGCGATCTGGTGGATGGGCAAGCTGCGTCCCCTCGTGGAAAACCACCTGCTGGCCGTTGGCACAAAGGCTCCGGCTGAGGCCTCGCGTGCACTGGAGGGCGCGCAACCCACGCGCTTCACGGTTCCTGCGGAGGTGGACGGGCGCGCGGTCGTGTGCCGCAGCCTGTACATGATTCCCATTGAGTGCGTCGTGCGCGGTTACTTGACGGGTTCCGGCTTGGCGGAGTACCGCGAGTCGGGTTCCGTGTGCGGCATCGCCCTGCCCGAGGGTCTGACCGAGGCCTCGCGCCTGGAAGAGCCGATCTTCACGCCGGCCGCTAAGGCCGAGCTGGGTGAGCACGACGAGAACATCACTTTCGAACAGACGGTGGAACGCATCGGCGAGGAGTACGCGACCGCGATCCGTGACCTGTCGATTGCCCTGTACCGTCAGGCTCGAGACATTGCCGCCGAGCGGGGCATCATCATCGCGGATACGAAGTTCGAGTTCGGTATCGATGTGTCCACGGGCGCGATCGTGCTCGCGGACGAGATTCTCACCCCCGACTCCTCGCGCTTCTGGCCTGCGGACCGGTGGGTTGAGGGCCAGGTGACGCCGAGTTTCGACAAGCAGTACGTGCGCGACTGGCTGACCTCGGAGGAGTCGGGGTGGGACCGCGCCTCCGGGCAGAACCCGCCCGCGCTGCCCGACGCTGTCGCCGCAGCGACCGCCGCCCGATACGTTGAGGCGTATCGCCGACTCACCGGGGTTGACCCGGTCCTGTAACCAACGTGCCCGCCGGGCGAGGTGCGCGGCGGGATCCTCACCAACAACACAAGGAGGAACGCCGTGGGGCGAATCATCGTGGAAGTGATGCCGAAGCCTGAGATCCTGGACCCGCAGGGCAAGGCCGTCGGCTCGGCGCTGCCCAGGCTCGGAATCACGAGCTTTGAGGCCGTGCGTCAGGGGAAGTGCTTCCACCTGACCGTGGACGGTCCCGTCACCGACGAGCTCCTGGACCAGGCCCGCAAGGCCGCCGAAGAGGTCCTGTCCAACCCGATCATCGAGGACGTCGTGCGCGTCGAGGCCATCGACGAGGCCGACGCCCGTTACGCGGGAGGCGCGCAGTGACCCGCGTCGGAGTCGTCACCTTCCCCGGCACCCTCGACGATCGCGATGCCGCCCGCGCGGTTGACATCGCGGGCGCCGAGGCGGTGTCCCTGTGGCATAAGGACGCCGACCTGCACGGCGTCGACGCGGTCGTTATCCCCGGAGGATTCTCCTACGGAGACTACCTGCGCTGCGGTGCGATCGCCGCGACCGCCCCCGTCATGGGCGAGATCGTGCGCGAGGCCGGACGAGGCCTGCCCGTCCTGGGCATCTGCAACGGCTTCCAGGTCCTGTGCGAGTCGCACCTGCTGCCCGGCGCGCTCATCCGTAACGACCACCAGAAGTTCCTGTGCCGCGACCAGGTGCTGCGCATCGAGAACGCGGACACCGCGTGGACGCGCGCCTACAGCGTCGGCGACACCATCACCGTTCCCCTGAAGAACGGCGAAGGCAACTTCCAGGCCTCCCCCGACGAGCTCGAACGCCTTGAGGGCGAGGGCCGCGTCGTGTTCCGCTACGTTGACTTTAACCCCAACGGAAGCGCCAACGACATCGCGGGCGTCACCAACGCCGCGGGCAACGTCGTCGGCCTCATGCCCCACCCCGAGCACGCGACCGAGGCCGGCTTCGGCCCGCTCTCCCTCGGCCCCGACGGCGCCAGCCACCACGGCGGCACCGACGGCCTGGGCATCTTCCACTCCGTCCTCGCATCCCTCGTCGGTTGACGACGCCACCGCGCCCTCTCCCGTGAGGGCGCCCCGGCCTCGTCCATGATCTTTCGAACGGAAACACGAATGACCTCCGAAAATACCCGCGAGCTGCCCGACACCGTCGAGAACGCCGCCGCGACCCCCGACCAGGACATGCCCTGGAAGGAACTCGGCCTCAAAGAGGACGAATACCAGCGCATCTGTGACATCCTCGGGCGCCGACCCACGAACGCCGAGCTCGCCATGTACTCCGTCATGTGGTCCGAGCACTGCTCCTACAAGTCCTCCAAGAAGCACCTCGCCGAGCAGTTCGGCGCGCGCACGACCGACGCCATGAGGAAGAACCTCCTCGTCGGCATGGGCCAGAACGCCGGCGTCGTCGACATCGGCGGCGGCTGGGCCGTCACCTTCAAGGTGGAGTCCCACAACCACCCGTCCTTCGTCGAGCCCTACCAGGGAGCGGCCACCGGCGTGGGCGGCATCGTCCGCGACATCATCTCCATGGGCGCCCGCCCGATCGCCGTCATGGACCAGCTGCGCTTCGGTGCCGTCGACCACCCCGACACGGCGCGCGTCGTCCACGGCGTCGTCTCCGGCGTCGGCGGCTACGGCAACTGCCTGGGCCTGCCCAACATCGGCGGCGAAACCGAGTTCGACCCCTCCTACCAGGGCAATCCCCTCGTCAACGCGCTGTGCATCGGCAAGCTGCGCCACGACGACATCCACCTGGCGAACGCGACCGGCGAAGGCAACCTCGTCGTCCTCTTCGGCGCGCGCACCGGCGGCGACGGCATCGGCGGCGCCTCCATCCTCGCCTCCGAGACCTTCGAAGACGGCATGCCCGCCAAGCGCCCCTCCGTCCAGGTGGGCGACCCCTTCATGGAGAAGGTCCTCATCGAGTGCTGCCTCGACCTGTTCGAGGCCGACGTCGTCCAGGGCATCCAGGATCTGGGCGCCGCCGGCATCTCGTGCGCGACCTCCGAGCTGGCCTCCAACGGCGACTCCGGCATGCACGTCGACCTCGAGAACGTGCTCCTGCGCGACCCCACGCTCACCGCGGGCGAGATCCTCATGAGCGAGTCCCAGGAACGCATGATGGCGATCGTGACCCCCAAGGATCGCGAGCGCTTCTTCGAGATCATCGACAAGTGGGACGTCGAAGCCGCCGTCATCGGTCACCTGACCGGCGACGGCCGCCTCACCATCGACCACTACGGCCACCGGATCGTCGACGTCGACCCGAAGACCGTCGCCCACGAGGGCCCCGTCTACGACCGCCCCTACGCGCGCCCCGCGTGGCAGGACGAACTGCAGGCCGCCACCTCCGAGGACCTTGCGCGCCCCGCCACGCGCGAGGAGCTCATCGCCGACGTGCGCGCCGTCCTTTCCGACGTTAATCAGGCCTCCAAGGCGTGGGTCACCGACCAGTACGACCGCTACGTGCAGGGCAACACCGCCCTGGCCCAGCCCGACGACGCGGGTGTCATCCGCATCGACGAGGAAAGCGGCCTCGGCGTCGCTCTGTCGACCGATGCGAACGGCTGGTACACGAAGCTCGACCCGGCAGCGGGAGCCCGCCAGGCCCTCGCCGAGTCCTACCGTAACGTCGCCGTCGTCGGCGCCGAACCCGTCGCCATCACGGACTGCCTGAACTTCGGCAACCCCGAAGACACGGATGCCATGTGGCAGCTGGTGACCGCCATGACCGCGCTCGCGGACGGCTGCATCGAGCTGGAGATCCCCGTGACCGGCGGCAACGTGTCCCTGTACAACTCGTCGGGCACCGAGAAGGGCCTGCCGAACTCGTCGATCAACCCGACGCCCGTCATCGGCATGCTCGGCATCCTCCCCGACGTGACGCGTGCCAACCCCTCCGGCTTCACCGAAGACGGCCTCGCCGTCATCCTCTTGGGCACCACCCGCGAGGAGTTCGACGGGTCCGCGTGGGCGCGCGTCGCCCGCTCGCGCCTGGGCGGCCTGCCGCCCGAGGTCGACCTGAAGGCTGAGGTGGCCCTCGGTAACGTCGTGCGCGCGCTGAGCGCCGCCGACGGCCCGGACGGTCGGCCCCTCGTGCGCGCCGCACACGACCTGTCGAACGGCGGCCTCGTGCAGTCCCTCGTGGACTCCGCGCTGCGCTTCGGCATCGGCGGCGTCTTCGACGTGGCCGGGGCCGCTCGCCGCGACTGCGTCGGCGACCACGAGATGCTCCTGTCCGAGTCCCAGGCCCGCGCCTTCGTCGCGGTGCCCGAGGCGGCCGTCAAGGCCGTGTTCGCGGCCGCCGAGGCCGAGGGCGTGGACGCCGTGCGCATCGGCACGACGGGTGGCGACATGCTCGCGATCAGCGGCGTCGACCTGCTCGCCGCCGAAGGTGAGGGCTGCGGCTGGATCGCCTCGATCGACGAGCTGCGTGAGCTGAGCGAGACGGGACGCAAGCACTTCTGAGTTGCGTCTGATCGAGCACCTAGGGGCGCGGGCCTGAGGGCCCGCGCCCCTTCGCTGTGCGGTGCCGCTGGTGTTCCGGGCGCCCTTCGCACTGGTGGGGCTTGTGTTGCTGTGTGTTGCCTTGTCTTGTTCGTCACTCGGCGATGTTGCACGTCATTCCCATGTCTTGCTCAACACTCAGCAATGTCGCACGTAATTCCCCTGCCTTGCTCAACACTCAGCAATGTCGCACGTAATTCCCTCGCAAGTATTTCAAATATTGAATTCAGGTCGTTGGAATTGCAACGTTTTCGGGTGGTCTCGAAAAATGACCGAGGGAAATTACGTGCGAAATTTGTCTGGACTGTGACCTGCTACCCACCGGCACAGTCGTCGACGCGAACCCGCTAGTTCCGATGACGCAGCCCTCGACGATGCAGCCCTCGACGATGTCTGGGACTGAGCCTCGACCAACACGCGTGTCCTCTCTCCACCCGCGTTGCTCATGTCGGGGCCGGGTCGATGAGGCGGCAGTGTCGTCCCCGTGGAAGCGTCCTCCTACGAGAACTTCGGGTCTGCCCAGATGACAGTGATGCTAATGTTGCTCTTGCGGCTCTCTCCGGGTGCTGCTTCTACGAGCGCCTTCATCTTCAGGCGCGGAACCGACGAGACGTCGATGCTGAACTCCTTCGCCTCGTTGAGGCGTAGGGACGCCGAATCGAGGACCTTGTCCGAGATGGGGTCGCTGATCTCGAAGGTCACCGTGACGTTCGTGTCCCGCGAGTAGTCCGACTGGCCCGCTGTGATGGTGAAGGTTTTGGCATCCTTGGGGACGAGGAGCTCAACGGAACCTTCATCCAGTGAATACTCCATGTGGCACTTGAAGCCGTTGGTGTAGGTCTTCTGCGCGATGGCCGAGACATCGTCGGATTCGGAAAGAGTTTCCCAGGAGTATGAACGGGCTCCGCATCTTTCCTTCGCGACCGCCTGGTCCAGCGTCGGGTTCCACTCGGGGGACTTGCTGGCCATCGCGCTCGGCGTCGGCGACGCGATCGACGCGGGCGGGGTAGGAGAGGGTGTCGTGGCCGTCGGGCTCGGCGAGGCCGTGGTGGGCTCCGGGGTGGCGGTAGGGGTGGGCGTGGCGTCCGGCTTGGGGGCGTGCGAGCACGCCGCCAGCAGGAGCGACAAGCCAGCGGCGATGATGGCTGCGCGGCGCTTGGACCCGGTACATGGAGAGTGAAACATCGTTGTGTTCTCTTTCACTGGAGAGGAATTGCTCTGAGAATAGATTCCCGGGAAGGGTCTGTCAACTTAGGTATTAGTAGTAATACAGGCGTGCCGATCATGCTCGTTTCGCGCGATAGTCCGGGCGTCTCGCACCGGTGTGACGAACTGTCCGAAGGAGCCTCCGACGAGAACGCCATGGCGCCAGAGGCCTTCGAGGGTCGTCTCACGGGCCCCGACGCTGTCCGCTCATTTTCCGCGTCAACGACGTGTACAGACAACCGACGCGGCGATACACCCCCGCCCGGCATGCTCTCTCGTGCAACCGGGATAAGGGGCTCTTCAGAGTTGAGTGTGGGTGGAGGCGTCTAGGCCTCCTGCGATGAGGAG
>NZ_CAUTSL010000021.1:0-37606 GCF_963540955.1 Actinomyces bouchesdurhonensis | reverse complement strand
TGGAGGACCAGAAGATCAGGTCGCCGGCTTCCATGGAGCCGATCGGCACGTGCGTTCCGTAGCCGTATTGGGCGCGCGAGAGGTGTGGCAGGTACACGCCTGCGCTTTCCCAGGCGAGCATTGTCAGGCCGGAGCAGTCAACGCCGCCGTAGGATTCGCCACCCCACACGTAGGGCACGCCCAGGTAGCTCTGCGCGGTTGCGATGGCGGTGGATGCTCCGCCGTAGGAGTAGGAAGGCTCCTCGTCGGAGTAGCTGGGTTCCTCGTAGGAGGGTTCATCGTAGGAGTACGAGGGTGTATCGTCGTCGTCTTCATCGTCTGAGGAGGACGAGGCCTGGGTCGCGGCAGCTGCATCGGCTTGGCGTTGGGCGGCGGCTGCGGCATCGGCCTGGCGTTGGGCTTCCGCTGCTGCGGCTGCCTGTTCGGCTGCGACGCGCGCGGCTTCTTGGCGCTCGGCTTCGAGGGCGGCTTCGCGTTCGTTAATGAGTTCGACGGTGGTGTTTTGTTTGTTGGCTAGTTCTTGGATGTAGGAGGTGCGCTGGGCTGCGACGATGGCGGCTTGGTTCTGCGCGGCTGTGGCCGCCTGGTTGGCCGCGTCGGTGCGCGCTTGGACCTCGTTGGTCGCGGCCTGCTGGTTGGCGAGCGCTGTTGTGGCGGCCTGGCGGGTGACCTGGGCGACCTGTTCGAGAGCTGAGACGGTCTGCATCTTCGTTTCAGCCGAGGAGGAGAAGGAGTTAATGCTGGCTTTCTTGCTTTCGACGCTACGTAGACCGTCGGAGTTGAGGTAGGGGGCGATCGCGTCGAGCGATCCGCCGCCGCTTCGGTAGGCGGCCTGGGCGACCGAGGCGATCTGTTGTTTTCCTTCGGCGAATGCACTCTCGGCGGCGGTGGCGTCGGCTTCGGCTTGGTTGGCGGTCGCGGTCGCTTCAGCAAGCGCGATCTGCGCTTCATTGAGGTTTTCACCGGCGATCTGCGCGTTCTGTGTCGCGGTGGCGGCTGTGGCGTTGACTTCTGCCAGTTTGACTTCGATTTCGGCCACGCTCATCTGCGCTGCTTCTTCGGCTGCCTGCGCGGCCGCGATTTCTTCCTCGGAGGGAACAGCTTGCGCCATGTTGGGCAGGACCAGCAGGGCGCTGGCGGCAAAGACCGTCAGGGCCATGCGAATGGTTCCGCGTCGTCTCATCATCGTCTCATCTCGTCTGCGTGTGCGGGTGCCAGTGGGGGCGTTCTGAACAAGAGACTATCCACTTTCGCCACACTTGGCAACAAACACACCACATCCCTCATCTTTCACACATGCATCAATCGCAACATATGCATCATTGGCAACATTAAAATTAGCTAATTACCGAAAAACCTAAGCTCAGATTGCCTATATATGTATTTCCTCTCACACTTTTCATCGTTGCTCCGAGAAAGACCCCCAACCCGTTACACACGTCCGCCATCCGGGACCACTTCGCCACGACCCGGCCCATGACGAACAATGGACACCATGAACCGTCGAATGTGCCGCTGACTGCGCGTCAGCACAAGCGACTGCCGCGCAGTCCCCCGCGAGCGGGACGCGCCTCGACGCATTCTCATATCAACCAATGAGCGGCCCGCCCGGGGATCCAAGGACGACACACCCCACCCCAACTTTTAGGAGCCGCCACATGAGTGCCAACGACTGGTCCTTCGAAACCAAGCAGATTCACGCCGGATACAACATCGACCCCGCCACCGGCGCGACCGCCCTGCCCATCTACCAGACCTCCTCCTACGCCTTCGAAGACACTGCGCAGGCAGCGAGCCGCTTCGCACTGCAGGAGCTGGGACCCATCTACACGCGCCTGACCAACCCGACGACCGACGGCGTCGCCGCCCGCATCGCGGCCCTCGAGGGCGGCGTCGGCGGCCTCCTCGTCTCCTCCGGCCAGTCCGCGACCGCCCTGTCGATCCTCGCCCTGGCCGTCGCCGGCAACAACGTGGTCGCCTCCCCCTCCCTGTACGGCGGCAGCGTCACCCTGCTGAAGAACACGCTGGGCCGCCTGGGCATCGAGGCGCGCTTCGTCCCCGACCCGCTCGACCCCGAGGCCTGGCGCGCGCTCGCCGACGACAAGACGGTCGCCTTCTACGGCGAGACCATCCCCAACCCGCAGGGCGACATCCTCGACATCGAGCCGATCGCAAAGGTCGCCCACGAGGTCGGCGTGCCCCTCATCGTCGACAACACGGTCGCCACCCCCTACCTGGTGCGCCCGATCGAGTGGGGCGCCGACATCGTCGTCCACTCGGCCACCAAGTACCTGGGCGGGCACGGCACCTCGATCGCGGGCGCAATCGTCGACTCCGGCAACTTCGACTTCGCCTCCCAGCCCGAGCGTTTCCCCCTCTACAACGAACCAGACGAGTCCTACCACGGCCTCGTCTACGCCCGCGACCTGGGCGTCGGCGGTGCGCTGGGTGCGAACCTGGCGTTCCTGCTGCGCGTCCAAACCCTCCTCAACCGCGACCTGGGCGCCGTCACCTCCCCCTTCAACGCCTTCCTCATCTCGCAGGGCATCGAGACGCTGTCCCTGCGCGTCGAACGCCACGTCTCTAACGCCCTCGCGGTCGCCCGCTTCCTGGAGGCCCACCCGGACGTCGAGTCCGTCAACTACGCGGGCCTGGAGTCCTCCCCCTACTACGAGCTGGGCAAGAAGTACGCGCCGCTGGGCACGGGCGGCCTGCTCTCCTTCGTCATCAAGGGCGGGTACGAGGCCGGCCGGGCCTTCGCGGACGGCGTACAGCTCCTGCCCGTGGTCGCCAACATCGGCGACGCCAAGTCCCTGGTCATCCACCCGGCCTCGACCACGCACTCGCAGCTCACCGAGGAGGAGCTGGCCAAGGCCGGCGTGGCCCCCGGCACCGTGCGCCTGTCGATCGGCCTGGAAAACATCAAGGACATCCTCGCCGACCTACAACTCGGCTTCGACGCGGCCCGCGCGGCCACGGCCTGACCCACGCCGTCGGCGGCCTCGACGAAATACACACTCCTTATGCGCCGAGGCCGCCGCGTCCCTCCCGCTCTCACGTCACCGCTCACGCGAAAGAAGGACATCATGAGCCGCCACAACCTGCCCCCCGCCCCCACGACTGGAGCGTGGCGCGAGGGCGACCCGGTCGCTTTCCGCAAGTTCGCTAACCTGGGCGCCCAGCGCCTGGAAAACGGCGAGATCCTACCCAGCGTGACCCTGGCCTACGAGACGTGGGGCACGCTGGACGAGGCCTCGTCGAACGCTGTTCTCATCCTCCACGCGCTCACCGGCGACGCCCACGTCTACGGCGAGACGGCGCCCGGCCAACCAACCCCCGGCTGGTGGGATCAGATCGTGGGTCCCGGACGCATCATCGACACGAACCGCTACTTCGTGGTGGCCGCGAACGTGCTCGGCGGCTGCCAAGGATCGACCGGCCCGGCCTCGCTCGCGCCGGACGGAGCGCCCTGGGGTTCTCGCTTCCCCGTGATCTCCACGCGCGACCAGGTCCGCGCCGAGGCCCTCCTGTCCGACCTCCTCGGCGTCAACACGTGGGACATCGTCATCGGCGCCTCCCTGGGGGGCCACCGCGCCATCGAATGGGCGGTCACGTACCCGCAGCGCGTGCGCCGACTCGTCGTCGTCGCCTCCGGCGCACAGACGACCGCTGATCAGGCCGCGTGGACACACACGCAGATCCGCGCCATCGAGCTGGATCCCGCGTGGCGCGGCGGAGACTACTACGCGGGTCCCGGCCCGACCTCCGGCCTGGCGCTCGCCCGCCAGATCGCGCACACCACCTACCGCTCCCCCTCCGAGCTCGACGAACGCTTCGGTCGCATCCCCCAGAACGACGAGGACCCCCTGCACGGGGGTCGCCTCGCGGTGGAGTCCTACCTGGACTACCACGGCGAGAAGATCCTGCGCCGCTTCGATGCCGGCTCCTACGTGACGCTGTGCCGCACGATGCTCTCCCACGACGTGGGCCGCGACCGCGGCGGCGTCGCTCAGGCCCTCAGGGCCGTCACCGCCCGCACCCTCGTCGTCGCCGTCGACTCCGACCGGCTTTTCTTCCCCGAACAGGTCTGGCAGATGGCCTCCGGCATTCCTGGCGCATTCTACCGTGAAATCCACTCCGACCACGGGCACGACGGCTTCCTCATCGAGCACGACCAGCTCACCGCACTGCTCAACGAGTTCCTCAACGAGCGCATCCCCTCGCGCGCATCCTCCTTCGCCTGATCAGCGCCGCTTTCTCCCCGAGGCCGCCCCGGCTTCTCCTCCTCATCGACGAGGCGCCGGCGGCCTCGCGCGTTATGCTGACCCAATGAGCGTTACCAGCAATCCCACGCACGGCGGCGAGCTCACCCCCGACACGAGCGGCCTGCCCGACTTTTCCGGGGTGGCCCCCCAGGCCTCGTCGGACGATTCGATCCCCGAGCGCGACGTCATGGCCCCCTGGGGCCAGGCCGGCCCTCCCGGGCCCCAGTGGCGCGCCGACATCCTGGGAGAGGGCTACGAGTCGCGCACGATCGAGCTGATCGACGACGCGGAAGGCCCCTGCGTCGCGACCCTCGTGCGCGCGCGCCCACCCGAGAACCCACGCCTCACCATCCTGTACCTGCACGGACGCAACGACTACTTCTTCCAGACCGAGATGGCGGATCGACTGCGCCAGGCGGGGGCCGCGTTCTACGCGCTCGACATGCGCAAGTACGGGCGATCCCTGCGCCCCCACCAGACGATCGGCTACACGGATGACCTGTCCGTGTACGACGAGGAGATCGGCGAGGCCATCGAGATCATCCGTGAGGAGCGCGACGACGAGCCCCTAATTCTCATGGGACACTCAACGGGAGGACTCATCGCGACCCTGTGGGCACACCGCCACCCAGGCGTCCTGGCCGGCCTGATCCTGAACTCAGCGTGGCTGGAAATGCAGTCGATGGCCGCCTGGCGCGGAGCAATGGCCCCCGTCATCGGGCGCATCGCGTCGCGCAACCCCATGTGGGAGGTGCCCTCCGGCGGGGCAGGCCACTACGGGCGTTCGCTCGCTGGGCGCGCCACCTCGAAGCTTCCAATTCCCGAGGGCTTATCCCCCGACGACCCGTCCGTCGCGGGCTGGCCCATCGCACGCGAGTGGAAGCGCCCCGAATCCTACCCGGTGCCCGCCTCCTGGCTCGAAGCCATCATGGCCGGGCACGAAACGGTCGAGAAGGACGTACACCTGGAGTGCCCAGTCCTGTCCATGGTGTCCACGTCGGCCTATTTCGGCGACGAATGGAACGAGCGGGTCTTCACCTCCGACACGGTCCTGAACCCGGTCGTTATCGCCCAACGCAGCCTCGACCTGTCCGACCTGGTCACGATCGCCCGATTCCCCGGCAAGCACGACCTGCTTCTCTCCGACGCACCCGTGCGCGAACGAGTGCACGCGACGATTGCCGGCTGGCTCGAGGCCTTCGTCGGCTAGGATTCGCGAAACGTCAGTGGCGCGCGGCGCGGCGCTCGCGGGGCGCGTGCGCATACTCGCGCACGATCTCGCGGTTGACCTCGTCGAGGGCTTCAGCGAGGGTCGGACCCAGGCGGTCGCCAATACGCACGAGAGTCCACGCGTCGATGTGGCCCAGGCCACGGGCGGTCAGCAACGTGTCCAGGGACGGGTAGGTCAGGCCGGCACCGGAGATGGTTCCGCCCGCCGCCAACACCAAGTCATCCGGTAGCCCCAGCTCGCCGCGCGCCACGAGGGGCGTGTCCTCGCCAAGGATCTGCGCCAGGGTGCGCAGCCCGGCCTCGTCGCGCCCGAGGACGGGCACACCCTCGCCACGGGCAGCGACGACCTCAGGCGATTCTTCCGCGTGATCCACGAACGAGGCCGTGGCGGCGTCGGTCGCTCCGGCGTCGTTGAGTTCGGCTGTCCCGGCCTGGGCGCGGCGCGATGCGCGGCTGCCAAGGTGGGCGGGGCGCTCCCATCGGGGCGTCTCTTCCTGGGTCACGTCCTGGAACTCCTCGTTGTTGTCTGTCTGCTCGGGGGCGAACACGGCGTTTTCCTGCGGGTGGTCGTGTTCGTCCCACTGGTCACGGTCATCCAGACTACCGTCTCCGCGGTCGTCATGGTCATCCACGCCGTCCGCTTCGTGGACGCAAGCATCATCCTGATCGGCTTCAGGGTGTTCCTGGCCCAGGTCGACCGCGTCGTCGTCCTCGCCCTCGTCGGCGTGACCTGCCTCTGCCTGATCGACCTGGTCGGGTGCGTCATCGCCCTGGTCGGCTTGCGCGGGTGCGCCGAGTTCCGCCTCAACGTCGTCATTACCTTCGTCGCCCTCGTGATCACCGGGGCCAGGCACCTCAGCGTTAGCTTCGTCGCGCAGGTCACCCTCGTTCGTATCACCCTCCGGTGCGAAACGATCGTCAGCCTCGTCGGTGTGCTGATCTGCGTCGCGCTCGTCCGCGACGCCGTCGTCGTTGCCGTCAGCCACGTCCGCGGCCTTGTCGCTGGCATCCTCCGGAGCGCCTTCCTGTTCAGCAGGTTTCCACGGCGGTGGCGGTTCTTCATCCACCGAATAGCTGAACACATCGCGCAAGTGAGGGGCGACCTTCGGGGTCGGACGCGTCGTCGGGGTGTCCGCGCCTTCCGCGTCTCCCTCGGGATTCGCGAATGCCTGGTCGGTGTCCTCCGTCTCGGTGACGGTATCAGCATCGATGGATGCACCGATCTCGGGGGCTGGTGCCGCGGACCCTAGGAGCTGCGGTGCGTGACCATACAGGCGCGGGCCGACGGCGTTCACGTCGAGGAACAGGCGACCGTTGGACATCTGACGCAGGTTCATGAGATGAACCTCAACACCAGAGGTAGCCAAGATCGACAAGGCGGGGCGCACCGAGGGGTCGATCTCGCCCGCGACCATAATAAGGCGCGGGCCAGGGCCGACGGCAGGGGGCATTGAGTCCCGGAACTGCGCCCAGCCCGCACGGAAGCCTTCGGGACCCGACGGGTACTCAGCAGCCAGGTCAGACCACGAGAGTGAAGCGACTACGGCGAGGCGCGACAGCGACGTGATAAGAGTCTCGGAGTCAAGGAGTTTCAGGATTTCGACGGAGACAATCTGCCCTGTCACATCAAGGGCCGTCAGGCGCGGGGTCTCCTCGTCAACCTGACCTGTCATGTCACGCCAAGTCACCGGAAACAGGGGTCGCGAGACAATTTGGAGGACCTGCTGGCAGATAGCGTCAACCAGCTCAGGACCCAGATCATGCGCAACCGGGTATCCGAATTGAGCGGGAACGAGGTGTCCATCCTCGAACTCAAACAGGGCCATCGCACTTTCCTTCACATGTATGGGACGCTCGTGGCCATTGTTTCATACGTTCCAAAAGAAACGCAGAAGACACAGGGAGTTTGCGATAGATACCACGTAAGCATCGGGAAGAGGGAGGCTCGTCGCCGACCACCCACACCCCACACCATTGCCTACCGAACGGACAGGATTGGCAAGTACGTCGCTTCCACTGACCACCCAACCCCCGCCCCAACACCAGGAGCGCCAATCTTTCCACCTCACTATCCCCACCCTCCTGACACATGCTCGCTAACCATGCGCAAACCCCTCCGACGCAGGAAAGCAATCATGTACGATAGAATATGGCGCGCACAAACCAGGTACACCATCACCTTCCACCTGGTTAAACGGCTGCACGCCAGGCATCATCCCACGAGCGAGGCGAGGATCAATGGGCAGAAAGTTCCTGCACGTCGTTGAATATTCGACGCCCGAACCACGAGTTCCGGCGTCCGAT
Source organism: Actinomyces bouchesdurhonensis (assembly GCF_963540955.1). Lineage (NCBI taxonomy): Bacteria > Bacillati > Actinomycetota > Actinomycetes > Actinomycetales > Actinomycetaceae > Actinomyces > Actinomyces bouchesdurhonensis. The sequence continues at coordinate 29,807 of NZ_CAUTSL010000021.1, read as the reverse complement.
GAGACGCGCCTTGAACTCTCACCCTACTGCCTGAGCGCCCAGACTCCCCCGCGCACATACCCCAACACTTCTCAATCGGTCAGTCCGCATTTGCCACCCATTGAGCGCATGCCGGTCCCCGTGACACCCTTCCCAAAGATGTTCCACGACGATCCCGAACCCGCCTGACACCCCACCACCCCGGCGCCCGCGCGCCCAAGCCTAACCCCCTCCACCTCTACGCCACCTCACGCGACCATCCGCACAGCGGGAAGTCCCACCCCACGCGCCGAAGCCATGACACACTGAGCGTATGACCGACAGCTTCCTGTCTGACCTGCGCGCACTCATCGACGTCGACGCCTCCGTCGGCACGCGAGCGCGCTACTCCTCCGACGCCGGCCTCACGCGCATCCCGCCACTGGCCGTCGCCTTCCCCCGCACGCCCAAACAGGCGATCGCAGCCTTCGAACTCGCCCGCGCCCACGGCGTCCCCCTCACCGCCCGAGGCGGCGGCACCTCCTGCGCGTCCAACGCGATCGGCCCCGGCCTCGTCCTCGATTTCTCGCGGCACATGAACCGCGTCCTCTCCATCGACCCCGAGGCCCGCACCGCCACCGTCGAACCCGGCTGCGTCGGCTCCACCCTCCAGGCCGCGGCAGCCAAGCACGGCCTGCGTTTTGGCCCCGACCCCTCCTCCCAGAACCGCGCGACGATCGCCGGCATGGTCGCCAACAACGCGTGCGGCCCGCACGCAACCGCCTGGGGGCGCACCTCCGACAACATCGTCTCCCTCGAGTGCATCGATGGGCAGGGACGCCGCTTCACGGCCACTACCTCGCACGATTCGGCGCTGCGCGACGTGCCAGGACTGGCCTCCCTCATTGACACCAACCTGGCCCCCATCCGCACGCAGCTCGGCCGCTTCAAGCGCCAGGTCTCCGGCTACTCCCTCGAACACCTCACCCCCGAGGGCGGGCGCAACCTCGCCGCCATGCTCACCGGCACCGAGGGCACCCTCGTCCTCATCCTGTCCGTCACCGTGCGCCTCGTGCCCCTGCCTGACGCGCCCGTGCTCGCCGCCCTCGGCTACCGCTCCATGATCGAAGCCGCCGACGACGTGCCCGCCCTGCTGGCCCACTCGCCCCTCGCCGTCGAAGGCATGGACCGGCGCCTCGTCGACGTCGTACGCGCCCACAAGGGCCCCGGCGCCGTCCCCGCCCTGCCCGAAGGCGAAGGCTGGCTCCTCGTCGAGGTCGGCGCCCCCGGTGAAGACGTCACCGCCTCCCTGGAGCGAGCACGCGCCCTGTGCGCCGCCTCCGCCGCCGTCGACACGGTCGTGTACCCGCCGGGAACCCAGGCCTCGGCCCTGTGGAGGATCCGCGCCGACGGAGCGGGCCTGGGCGGGCGCACCCCACCCGACGGCGCTGGCGGCGGCGACCAGCAGGCCTGGCCCGGGTTCGAAGACGCGGCCGTCCCACCCGAAAACCTCGGCGCGTACCTGCGCGACTTCACCGCCCTCATGGAGGAGTTCGACATCGACGGCCTCCTGTACGGGCACTTCGGCGACGGCTGCGTGCACGTGCGCCTCGCCATGCCGCTCGAAACCCCCGAGGGCGTCGCCCACTCGCGCGCATTCCTGCAGTCCGCGGCCCGCATCTGCGCCGCCCACGGCGGCTCCGTCTCCGGCGAACACGGCGACGGGCGTGCCCGCAGCGAACTCCTGCGCTTCATGTACACCCCCGAGATGCTCGACCTGTTCGCCCGCGTCAAGCACCTCTTCGACCCGGACAACCTCCTCAACCCCGGAGTGCTCGCCGCCCCCATGGACCAGGCCGAGGCCGCCTCCCGCGCACGGGCGCGGGCTCTCGCGGCGCGCAGTGGAGGTGCCAGAGAGCTGGCGGCCAACGGCGTGCCTGACTCTGCCTTCAGCTTTCGTGACGATGCGGCCACCAGTCGTTCCGGCCTCGCCCCTGCCGTCGGCGCGAGCGGCGCCCCCGCCGACGGCGCGCTCGAACTCCAGCCCGGCGTTGACCCCCTCGATGCGAACCTGCGCCGCGTCGCCGCCCGCCCCATGCCCGCCGACGGCGGCTTCGCGTTCACCCACGACGGCGGCGACTTCACGGCCGCCGTCCACCGCTGCACGGGCGTCGGCAAGTGCCGCGCCGGAGTGCCCGGCACGTTCATGTGCCCGTCCTACCTGGCCACCCGCGACGAGAAGGACGTGACCCGAGGGCGCGCCCGCATCCTCCAGGAGGCCGCTAACTCGCAGCTCGTTCAGGCCATCGACTCCCCCGAAGTCCTCGAGGCCCTTGACCTGTGCCTGGCCTGCAAGGCCTGCTCCGCCGACTGCCCAGCCGGCGTCGACATGGCCCGCTACCGCTCCGAAGCGCTCTTCCGCACCTACCGGGGGCGCCTGCGCCCCCTCAGCCACTACACGCTCGGCTGGCTGCCGCGCCTCACCCGCGTCACCGCGCGCGTACCCGGCCTCGCTGCCGTCGCTAACGCCATCATGTCAGTGGCCCCCCTGCGGTCGCTGGCCTTCCGCATCATCGGACTCGACCCTCGCCGAGGCATGCCCGCCCTCCAGTCCGGCACCGTCACCGCGTGGGCCCGCCGCCGCAACCTGCTGGCGGGTACACTCCCGGCTGGCGACGCAGCATCTTCTTTCACCGCGACTTCCGGCACTGCGGCTCGCGACACTGCGGCTCGCGCTGCCGCGACTTCCTCAGCCGCGACTTCCTCAGCCGCAACTTCCGCAGCCGCGACCGATGCCCGCGAGCGCGGCGGCACCCCGGCCTCGTGCGACTCCGCCCGCGAGCGCGAGGCGGCCACTGCCTCGTCGATGGTGGGCTCCCCGATTTTGAGCGGGCCGCGCGACCCCGGCGGGCGGCCGTACGCGCTCGTGTGGGCGGACTCGTTTAGTCAGACCCTGGACGGCACGGGGGCGCGCGCGGTCGTCGACGTGCTCGAGGCGAACGGTTTTGCGCCCATCGTCGCGCCCGACGCGTGCTGCGGGCTCACGTGGATCACGACCGGACAGCTGACGGGCGCCAAGAAGCACTTGGCGTCGTTGCTCGGCGTGCTCGCGCCCTTCGCCGCTGCGGGTATCCCGATCGTCGGCGTCGAGCCCTCGTGCACGGCGGTGCTGCGCGACGACCTGATGGACCTCTTGCCGGATGATCCGCGCTCGGCGCTCGTGTCGGGTGCGACGCACACCCTCGCCGAGGTGCTGTCGGCTGTGCCCGCGTCGTCGCGCAACCTGCCGAGCCTGGAGGGCGTCGAGATCGTCGCGCAGCCGCACTGCCACCACTATTCCGTCATGGGGTGGGACACGGACCAGGCGCTGCTCGAGTCGCTGGGTGCGCGCGTCACGCGGCTCGAGGGCTGCTGCGGCCTGGCCGGGAATTTTGGCATGGAGGCGGGCCACTACGACCTGTCGGTCGCGGTCGCCTCGCATTCCCTGCTGCCGTCCCTGTCGGCCCAGCCGGACGCAGTGTACCTGGCGGACGGCTTCTCGTGCCGCACCCAGGCCGCGCAGCTGGCGGGCCGCAGGGGCGTGCACCTTGCGACGCTGCTCGCGGGGCACGCTGACTGATTGCCGTTGCTGCGGCGCTCCGCGGGTACTCCGGGCACTGCTCCTGTTCCGGGCGCCGTCGCACCTTGCTGTGGGGCCGGGCTGCTTTGTGTGCAGGTGGGCGGCGGCCCGCCCGCGAGCCGTCCGCGCCGCGAGCTTCGCTCGGCGCGTCGTCTCGAAGCCCGGCCAGGCCCTGCCACCGCCCACCTGCACCGCAACCAGGCCCCACCGGCACCCTCCACATCTGTGGGGCCTGATGCACTGGCGCATGTTTCGGTGCTTCGCCCCGCAGCGGCATCCGTTCGTGATTACGTCCACGCATTCGCTTGTTACCGATGAGGTGTTACACCCGATCGGTAAGGTTCAACCTCTTCTGATCGGGTTGAATGTTCCCGATCAGGTTGAATCTTCCCTAACGGGTGTAATCCTCTCGCGCGGTTCCCCAACGATTGGCAGCCATATGGAACCGACGCTCCGGTCCATCACATGCCGACGTGGGTTTCGCCCACAGGCCCTGAGCCGAGGATGGAATCACGGATTGGAAAGGCCCCAACAGCTCACTTACCAAGGACCTCAGTTGCGTCAGATCCTCATAGTCTGGCCACGAGAATCGATAGATTGTCCAGCCAGCGCCACGTAAATCATTTTCACGTTGGATCCAGTCACGCTTCGCCCGAGCAAAGTCGGCTTCGTTCTTTCCGAGCTTTCCAATCCCATCGAACTCGAAGATGATCATGAGTCCCGGAATAGCGATGTCCGCAAAATAACGCCTCCCGTTGACGACGATCTCGAACTGGGTCACGACCTCGAAGGCACTCACCGACTTCACCACCCACAAAAGAGCGGCCTCAGCAGGGTTCTGGCAGCCCGGGTCAGCGGCAACAATCAGGCGTTTAGCTCTCCGGAAGGGGATAGTTTCTTTGCCTGTCGCGCGTTCTTCGAGCCTTGCCAGCATATTGGCCCGCAGACCATCCGAACGTTGCCGGTCCACGTCCTGCGTAAACACTGAAAATTGCGACTGTCGATTGAGCAGCATACACAGTGCCACGAAGGCACTTAAGTGTTCAGAGAAGAGAGCCATGCGCACTCCAGCATCAACGATTCCTTCGACGGTGATGCCCTCTACTTGCTCAAGCTCCGGCGCATTGGGTGGCACGACGCTCCACCGGACCGAGACAGCAGGCACCCGAACAGCCTCCGCTTGGACTGCGCGCAGCAATTTGTGCCCACGCCGCGAAGGAGTCCACACGCAAACATCGGGGTTCGCTTCCCACAACGGAATACCTCGAGCAACGAGCGCACTGGCTCCGATGAAGACACGATCTTCACTCCCCGCATGCTGCACAGCCAACAATCGTGCTCGTGACACGGCTTCCCAGACAGCCCATCGCGAACTCAGGAATTGAGCATCGTCGACGCGTACGTAGCACCCCTTCATGATGTGTAGATACACGCATGTATCTTGCATATCGCGAGGAATTCGACAGCCCGACGATGAACGAATTACGGTCAGCTGATTGTCACTCATATGTGGATGATTGCAGCACGGCGAAAGCACCTCACCTAGAACGGCTGCCCCTGTGGAAAACACACGACACGAACAAAGGACTGTGGATAAATGCCCCCCAGCTCCTGACAATGGTGGCCGACAACAGCACCTGCCCAGGTATTCACTTGTTACCGATGAGGTGTTACACCCAATTGGTAAGGTTCAACCTCTTCTGATCGGGTTGAATGTTCCCGATCAGGTTGACCCTTGCACCAAGCATTTCCCATCCCAGGCCCATCCACGCATCAGCTGCTCGTTCATCGCGCCGCACGCACCAGGCCCACAACCTTCGCCGAGGCCGGGGCACCCGTCACGCGGGCCCAGCGAGCCACGACATCAGGAACATCGATGGATGGATCAACGAGCAGAGCCGTTGACAGGGCCTCAGCCAACACACCCGACGAGGCCACGACACTGACTTGTCGCACACCTGCATGAGCGGGATACCCCGTGCGCGGGTCGATGATGTGGTGGTCCAGCAGGCGCGAGGAGGGTGCCGCCCCATCGGCGTGAGAGGACACGGTAGCATCGGCCGCGCACGCGGGTGTTTCACGGGTTGTTTCACGCAGGGACGAGGCCTGCCCTCCCCCGGTGGGCGCGCCGGGCTCGCTAGCAATAACAGTGGGGTGAGTACGGGCAGCAGTGCGAGCCTGCGCGATCACACCATCAGAGCCAGTGCCACCCGCGACGGAACCCTCGCCTGACACGCCACCGCTGGCATCACGACCGGCACAGTCCCCACCGTCCTGCGCACCGCCATGCACACAGCCAGCCGCGCCTGTTTCACGCGATGTTTCACGCGCGTGAGGATCCGATGCAGGTACCGACACAGGATCCGGCGCAGCCCCCGCACGCACACGACCCATCGGTCCGAGGTTGTCCCCGGACGTCGACAGTGACGCCATATCACCCACGGGAAGTTCCACGACGCCAGAGACGACCGTGGGCGCGCCGTTCGGGTCGCGCACGCCTGCGCGCCACGGGGAACCGTCGGCGCGGGTCCCGAACACCGACACCGACGACGTCCCCACCGACACAAGGACACCGCGCGCCCCCATGGAGACCGCCAGGTCGCGGCACGCGTCAGCGGTGTACCCCTTCGCGACGCCCCCCAGGTCGAGACGGGGGCACGGCACTCCGTCACGATGCCGTCGGCCATCCGTCGCGGACACGCGAGCGCCCTCGGAGGAGGCGCCTGCGGCCTGATTCTCACGCGAGGCGTCAAAGGGGTGTCCGTCGCCGCTAACGTGGCCGCGGGCATCGGTAAGCAGGCCGCGGGCATCGGTAAGCAGGCCGCGGGCATCGGTAAGCAGGCCGCGGGCCCCACTGCCGCTTGCGGCGTCGGCGGGTGCCTGCAGCGTCCAGCGCCGCTCGCCGACGCGCGACAACAGGTGCCACGACGAGGCGCGTAACGCTGCCTCCACAACGCGCGAGGACGGCGCAGGAGGCAAGGGCCTGCCCGCAACAAACGCCGCCCGCATTGCCTTGACATCCCACGCGGCGACAAGCGGCCCGATCATCGGGTTGAACGCGCCCCCGGTCGCCTCCGCGAGCGCCAGCGCGTCACGCAGCAGGCGGTCGGTGTCCTCACTAACGACGAGGCCGGGGCCGCCCCCCGCGTCAGCGGCTCTTTCGTGGGATGGTTGCGGACGGTGAAGCGGAGTGTCCGGATCATCTGTGACTGAAGCGGAAGCTGTCACGCAGTCGGGTGATGAGGCGGCGCGATGAGCGGCGTCTGCGCGCGCGTCACCGGCCGCCGACAACGCCTCGCCACCGTGCACGTCGTGACAGCGCGCGGCGTTCAGCCGCGACACCTCGGAAGAGGAACGAAACACGCTCCACAGGTCTTCGTGGCGCGCCACGACTTCGACGAGGGCACTGACGATCGCCATGCCGTCCCCGCCCCACCCGATGACGTCCACGCGGGTGCCCATCGCGGGAAACGAGGAACGCCAGGTGGGTGCGGTCCCCGCAGCCTGTGTATCCGTCGCGTCTTGGGGGGCGGCCCGCGTGTTTGTATCCGCCCGATTGGCGCCAACTGGGGTGTCCTCGCCGCCTGTAACGGCGGCGGTCTGGCGGGACCTGGCCACGGCCTCGTCCCCCGAGGGGATGCTAACAGGCGTCCCCGCGCCGCTCGGATCAGTCGTCGGAGTTCCCGAGGTCGGCGTCCTTCGTGGAGTCGTTGAGGCCGGGGATGTCGATGTCGTCGGCGCCGTCGGGGGATACGCCCTGTGCGGCGGCGATGGCGCGGATGGCTGCCTGCACGAACTGTTGGTGGGCGACAGTCGCGCCGGTGATGACGTCAACCTTGGCGGGGTCGCCGACCTGGGTCAGGTTGTCGGAGTACTCCTGGTAGGAGGCGACGGCGGCCTGCGCTTTCTTGTAGTAGTCCTGGTTGAAGACCTCGCCCGAGGAGCTCTTGCCGTAGTCGGCGCCCTTGTCAGTGCCGTCGGCAAGCGTGGTCTGGTAGGTGGTCGCAGTGATGTGACCACCCTCTACGGTGATCGTGATCGTACCGATGGAACCTTGGTCGTCGGGGTTGGACTGCGCACTCCAGGTGCCGTCGCTCATGGGCTTACTCATGTCGAGGCCGGTGGAGGGCGTGCACGCGGCCAAGATGGTTGCGCCGAGCGCGCCGAGGACCGCGAACGAGGCCGGGGCGATCCATCGCGAACGGGTGGTGTCGGCGGGTCGGGCGGTCATCGTACTTTGTCCTTTCCGCTGCGCGCGTCGCCGTCACGGCCGGGCAGGACGGGCCCGGAGGCGTGCGCCGCGAAGTCGTGGTCGTGCCAGGTTTCTTTCACGACCTTACCGTGATCGAGCCGAATCTCGCGCTGGCCCTGTTCGGCGACGAGCGCGTCGTGTGTGACGACCATGAGGGTCGTGCCGTCGCGGTGGAGCTGGTTGAACAGGTCGAGGACGATCTCCTCGTTGGTTTCGTCCAGGTTTCCGGTGGGCTCGTCGGCGAGGACAAGCTTGGGGTAGTTGATGAGGGCGCGGGCCACGCACACGCGCTGTTGTTCGCCGCCTGAGAGTTGGCGGGGCAGGTGGGTGGCACGATCTGCGAGGCCAACACGGTCGAGGGCTTCGAGGGCTTCTTTTTCGTCGGGCATCGAGTGGTAGTACTGGGCGACCATGATGTTTTCGAGGGCCGTGAGGTGGCCGATGAGGTGGAACTGTTGGAAGACCAGGCCGATGGTGCGGCAGCGGACTTCGGTGAGTTCGTCGGCGGTCAGGTCGGAGATGTCGTGTCCATCCAGCATGACGGTGCCCTTGGTGGCGGTGTCCATGGCGCCGACGATGTTCATGAGGGTGGTTTTGCCGGAGCCGGATGGGCCGACGATGGAGACCCATTGGCCGCGCGGGATTTCGAGCGAGACGTTGTCGAGTGCGTGCAGGTCGCCGTAGATTTTGGAGACGCCCTCCAGGGTGAGCAGGGCGTCCGTGGTGGCAGGCGAGGCCTGGGTTGGCTCGTGTTCGTTGAGCGCCGAATCGGGGGTGGTGTCGGGGGTTGTCATGGTGGTTCTCATTCTCCGCGCAGGACGAGCGCGGGGTCGACGGCCAGTGCGCGGCGCACGGGCGGGAGGCAGGCGAGGACGGCGATGAGGATCGAGCAGGCGATCGTGCCGATGAGGATGAGCGGGTGCAGCGAGATGGACCGGTGGAACACGGAGGTGGAGATGAGGACAGCGAGGCCGTAGCCGGCTCCCGCACCGAGGATGCCTCCGATGAGGCCGAGCATGATTCCTTCGCCCATGAATTCCGTGGTGATGGAGCGGGCAGTGGCGCCCAGTGCTTTGCGCAGGCCGATTTCGTTGCGTCGCTCGGTGACGACGGCGATCATCGTGGTGGACACGCCGATCATGGTGAGGGCCAGGACGATGACGGTGATGACGACGAGCAGGGACCGCAGCATGGTGAGGACGCCCGTGTCGGATTGGGCGAGGCGTCGCACTGTCTGGGCGTGAATGTCTGGGTTCGCAGCGTTCATGCCGTCGGCGACGGCGCTCAGCGCGTTGCCTTCGAGGGCGATGGAGTATTCTGCGAGCGACACGGTGCCGCTGGTCCCGGTCAGCGCGTCCATGTCTTGGGTGGACATGTAGACGTAGCCGTCTTCGTTGCCGCCTGTCTTCAGGATGCCGGAGACGGTCAGGGTGACGCTACGCGGGTCGGGTTCCAGGGCCGAGGCCTGGGCTGATCCTTGTGTTCCGGCTCCGGACTGTGGGCCTTGGGTGGCCGGGGAGGTGGATGCGCCCGACTGGGTAGCAGCGTCGTGGCTCGTCGAGGCCTGTGGCGCGGCACCGACTTCGGCCTGCGCTTGGGCGGCCTTCGCGGAGGCTGATCCGTCGAGCTGGCTGATCGTGATCGTGGAGCCTGTCTTGACGTCGATGGTGGAGGCGATCTGTTCTCCTACGAGGACCTGCCCGGACTCACCTGGCCACTGCCCATCCACGTACCAGTAAGGGTTCATGGAACGCACGGCCGCCAGGTCTGTTCCACCGGCCACATACGGCTGGTCGTTGATGGTGACGGTCTCGTAGTCGAAGGCCGCGGATCCGACCAGCGCACCCGAGGGAACCATACTGGTTGCGGCCGCCACGGCCTCGTCCGTGAGGACCCCATCCCCGGCAGGCGAAACGACGAGGTTCGCGCCATAGGAGCGGATCTCGCGGGCCATCTGCGCGGGCACGTCCACCGCGATCGTCACGAGACCCGACAGGGTCGTCGCGCCGATTGCGACGGCGAGGACCGCGATGAGGACGCGGGAGCGGCGGCGCAGGATGGAGGAGATAACCATCCGCCAGAACATTGCTCGTCTGGACATGGGAATCACCTTCCGTGGAGGACTTCAGCCGCGTTGAGGCGCAGCAGGTAACGGATCGCTGGGATGGAGGCCCCCAGGACGACGAGGATGACGAGGACCGCGACGAGGCCCACGACGACGGGCGCGAAAGCGATCGAGGAGTGGAACACCATGTATCCGATTGCCTGGGCCAACGCGAGGCCAGCGCCGTAACCGACGACGCCGCCGACCAGTCCGATGATGATCGTCTCCGTCAGGAACAGCGCGATGATCTGTTTGTCTTTCGCACCGACGGCCTTCATGAGTCCGATTTCGCTGGAGCGTTCCATGACGCCAGCAGTCACGAGGTTCGCGATGGCCAGAGCGGAGGCGATCAACGCCAGGACGGTGACGAGGACCATGAGGAGCTGAGTCTTTTCGAGGATCGTACCTTCGGACTGGGCGACCTGGCGGACAGGGCTAGCGACAGAGTCCGTCATGACTTCCTCGATCTGGTAGGCGATCGACGAGACGTAGGCCGTGCAGTACCAGGTTTCTTTTTCTTTCACCGTCAGCGAGTTCGGGTTCTTCGCAGCCTTGCGCGCCAAGTCGTTGTCCGGCGTGGTCAGGGCTGAGACCTCGACGCTGCCGACTGCCCCCTCACGCCCGATGAGTGCCTGCGCCTGCGCCAGCTGAATAAACACGCCGCGGTCAGCGTCGTCGCCGCTGGTGATGATGCCACGCACCGTGAAGTCGCGCGTGATCCCCTCGCGGGTGAGCGTGAAGGAGTCGCCGACGGCCAGCCCGTGCGCGCTAGCGTAGGTCGACCCGACGACCGCTCCATCCGCGTCGTCGTCCGCAGGCCACGCGCCCTCCAGCCCCCACCATCCGCGGAGCCTGTCCAGGCCTGTTTCGACGCTCTCGCCTGTGGCCAGTTCGAGGTGGTGGCTAAACCAGGTGCCCGTGGTGGGCACGTGCTCGCCACTGGCGTTCGTGGCGGACACGTTCAGCAGGGGCGCAAAGTCCAAGATGTTGTAGGTCCAAAAGATCGTCTTAATGTTGCCCAGCTCGTCTTCGCGCAGGTACGAGTGGGCCTCGGCGGCCTCGCCCGTGTTGTAGAGGTCATCGAGGACGGCTGCGCCCTGAGGACGCACGACGATGTTGGCACCGTACGATTTCAGTTCCTGGTTGACCTTGTCGCCGACGTTAAACATGACGGAGAGCATGGACGTGGCCACGCACGCTCCCAGCGCGACCGTCAGCGCGATCATCAGGTGGCGGTTCCCTCGCCGGGTGAGGGCTCCGCGAATCATTCGTAGAAACACTGTCAGCCCCCTACTTCACGAAGACAGAGGCCGAGGCCTCGAGCACCGAGATCGGAACGGTCAGCGTGCCGTTGGAGACCTTGTATTCAATGGGGATCGGGTTGCAGCCACCCTTAAATCCGATGGTCGCGATGTTCATCGCCACTTCACACAGCTTGCAGATGACCTTGCCGTCCTTCTCGTAGTATCCGGTTGGCCCGCAGATTTCGCATGCGTCCAAACCGACCCCGAAAGCGGACCCCGCCTTCTGGATGACAATGAAACGCACCTTGACACCACTGGAGGTCGTGTACTCGTAGCGGTGCAGGTGTCCGTCGGAAATGTCGGCCAGGTTGACGCTGACCTGGTCGTCGACGACGCTGTACGACTCGGGGGCTGAGAGTTCGACCTCCTGGCTGCCGTATGCGACGCCAACGGTGATGAGCAGCGCGCCGCACAGGTAGCCGATCGCAGCGGTGCCAGCCATGGACTTATATAGGCGTGAGCGGGCTCGTCCCAGGCGGCCCTCCGCCGGGTTCGATCCCACGGTCGGGATCGAGCGGGACGCGCGCCAGGTCAGCACTGCGACGACGCCCAGGGACAACGCAGCCACGATCGTAAAAACAGCCTCGTTGTTGATGAACCAGACGATGACATCCCACGATGACTTGGGAATCTTGATCCAGTGCTTAGCCTTCATGATACGCACGAACAGCAGGGCGTAGTTAACCAGCAACGACAACACGATGACGACGGCGGGCCACAGTCGGTTATTCCACGAACATATCCGGTAGCACAGCCACGCCAAGAAACACACGAGGACCCACGCCAGCGCGTAGCCGAGGATCGCGAGCACCATCGGTGTTGAATAGATTTCAACGCCGCCCGACGTCATCATGACCGCCTGGCTCATAGCCACAGGTACGCAACGGAACAGCGTCAACGCGATGACGAGCGCACCCACGATGCGCACGATGAAATCACCGAACAGGGGGGTTTCCATCGACGAGGCCGCCTGAGCCTCGTCATCTGCGTCCCCTGGCAGGTGGACCCGCATGCGACGCGACCGCAGCGCGACCAGCGCCAGGAAGACGATGCCGAGAACAACAGCAAGCGGCAAGGTGATGAGGGCGACGACCTGACGGTCCACGGCCTTGGGGGCCTCGACGTTAATAATCGTCAGCACCAGGGAGGAGACCATGCCCAGTCCGACGCCTAACCAGACTGCCCACGAGCGCGACTGACGTCCGCGCCTGCCATGGCCCGCGGCCGGCATGAAGCGGATGACGGCACCGACGACAAGCATCGATAGCAGCAGCGTCAACGTCGCTTCACTCATCTGTTGAAGCATTGGCTTTCCTCTCGCAATTAAGGTTCACCGAAGCCATTGGGCCCCGATGACGAGTCTAGTCCCCTCACGGGGCGATGGCCGAGGCGAGCGGTCCCATACACGAACCACCGCCTCGGCCCCGACAAACGCGCGCGTCGATCACCAGGAAACGGCGGCGGGGTCCCACTGCCAGTCCGGGAACTCCGCGACGAGCGGCTCAGTCCAGAAGCGGCCCTCGACGCCCGTGGCCTTATCGGTGTGCAGCAGCCAGCCGCTGGGGGGCTTGATCGTGAAGGTCACGTCGTAGGTGCCGGCATCCAGCTTCGGCAGGTTCAGGCCGTAGTGCGGGCCGTCGGAGGCGTTCATCGGCATGAGCGTGCCCTGCTGAACGACGTTACCGGACTTATCCGCGATCGTGTAATCCACGGTCAGACCGGGCACGAAGTCGCCCGCACCAAAGCCGAGATTATTATCCTGTGCCGCGTGAATATCCGCCTCAACGTGCATCGACGACTCCGCAGCCGGGGTGCCGACCTCGGGCTCCATGTCAACGGGCTGGAAGTAGACGCCACCCACGACGAGGGGGCCGACGTGCACATCGTCGCCCAGGGGCTGCTCCTCGAAGCCAGCATCCTCACCGGGCGCGGCGGCACCCGAGTCAGCCGAGGCCGAGGCCGGCCCCGCGGGCTTCTCGCTCGAGGACGAGGAAGAGTTGTTGGAGCAGGCAGCCAGAGTGCCTGCGAGAGCCAGCGTGGCCAGGGCCGCGCCGACACGGAAGAGGGAGCGCTTCATGCGTTGATCTCCTTAGCGTGTTGAATGGGTGAAAGGTCGGTGTCGCTCAATGAGCATCATTCCTCAGCCCGCGTTTGGGCGGCAGCCTCGCGGGCAAGGCGAGCTTTTCCGAAGAAGTAGAGACCGACGATCAGGATGAGAACGACAGCCTGCGCGGCCACGTTCTCCACTCGGGGATAGATCCCCAAGAGGTCAATGGTCGGGAACCCAGAAATCGGTGTCAGGGACACAACATCAGCTTCCTGGAGTTCCCCGATGCCCGAGCCTGTGAAGGTGACGGCCATGAAGGCCATCAGGATCGAGGTCACCGTGAAGAAGGGGCGCAGCGGGATACGCACCGCCGCGAATTGTATGAGCAAGTAAATGACGACCAGTGCGGCCAGGCCGACGGCCAGGCCAATCCACACATAGTGGACCTTGTCGCCAGCAGCAGCGACGATCGGCACGTAGAACAGGATCGTCTCGGCGCCCTCGCGCAGGACAGCGAGGAACGAAATGAAGGCCAAGCCAACGAGGGATCCGCTGGTCAAAGAGGCATCCGTCTGATCTTTAATGTACTTGTCCCACGCTTTGTTGGAGGACTTATTGATCATCCAGTTCGAGACCCAGATCAGCATAACGACCGCGAAGAGAGCGGCGAAGCCTTCCAACAGTTCCTGGTTCGCTCCAGCCAGGGAGGTCACGTAGCTGAAGAGGAACGCCAGGCCAACCGATATGGCGAGCGCCAGGGCCACGCCGCCCCACACGATGGGGGCCTTCTTTTTGTGACCTGCTTTGGACAGGTAGGCCAGGACGGCGGCAACGACCAGGATCGCTTCCATGCCCTCACGCAGGATCACGAGGAGAGAGGGCAGGAACTGTGCGATCCACGGGGACGAACCGCTGGCCGCTGACTTACCGGTGTAGCCGTCGAGGGTGTTGGCGTCCTCACGGATGTAGTTCGTGAGTGTCGCGTAATGCGCATCGACAGCCGCCGAGTCGTTGTCTGTCATGGCCTTTTTCAGGAGGGAGAACTCCATTTCGACCTGCGAGACACGCGAACCGGAAATGCGGCTCATGACCTGCTTCTCCATGCCGGTGATCTCGTAGTGCTTGTAGTAGGCGTCGTTGATCTTGTCCTTGCCGGCCTTCGCGTCACCCCCCTTGTAGGAGTTGACGCCGTCCGCGATGATCCCGTTAATCGTTCGAGCGACCTCACCCCACGCTCCGGGACTGTAGTCGTCAGACGAGGCCTGGGCGGCCTCGGACGGCGACACGCCGTCGAGGGTAGCGGCGTCTTCCACGATGTACTGCTTCAAGGTTGTGGCATGACTGGTGACGCCCGCACTGTCCCCGTCCGCCATCGCTTTCTTCAGGAGCGAGAACTCCATTTCCACCGTCGATACACGCGATCCGGAGATGCGGGCCATGACCTGCTTCTCCATGCCGGTGATCTCGTAGTGCTTGTAGTAGGCGTCGTTGATCTTGTCCTTACCAGTCTTCGCGTCGCCGCCGTTGTACGCATTCACCCCCTCGTCGATGATTCCGTTGATCGTCGTCGCCACGTCACCCCACGTTTGTTCGGCTGCCCGCGAGGGTGTGGCGACAACCGCCACGACAATAGTTGCCATGAGCAGGGCGATGATAAGACGAATAGACCGCTGGACGACATGTTCAGCGTGGGCGCGTAGCACTGCCACCGCTTGCCTCCTGACGAGTCGGCGCTCAGGCGCCGAGTTGATGAAATTCCCACCGAACAGCGTAGCCACATCTCGTACAGGTGGAAAGTAGTCTGCTTAGGTTGTCCTAAATTGTGATCATGCTGTGACAGTGTTTAGCGCGGAGACTTACCCCCATCGAGGGACTAAGGGCCCAGGATTGCCGCTTGCTGACACGATGCCATAAAAGGGTGACAGATCAGGCAAAATGCATCTTCCATCGAGCCACGACGAGGCGCACGCAGCGCCCGACGGTCCGGAGGGCCTGGCTGCGGCGCCGACACGCGTCACCAAGAAGGCCCCCGGCCAAATTTCGCACGTAATTTAACTCGGTCATTTTTCGTGATAGGCCAAAAACGTTGCAATTCCAACGATACAAATTCAACGTTTGAACAAGCCACAGGGGAATTACGTGCGACATTGTTGGGGAACCACTCCGGTATTTCAAACGGAAGAACCCACCGATTGGAGCGCGCCCGACGGTCCGGAGGGCCTGGCTGCGGCGCCGACACGCGTCATCAAGAAGGCCCCCAGCCAAATTTCGCACGTAATTTAACCCGGTCATTTTTCAAGATAGGCCAAAAACGTTGCAATTCCAACGATACAAATTCAACGTTTGAACAAGCCACAGGGGAATTACGTGCGACATTGTTGGGGAACCACTCCGATCAGCGGGGAGGTCGGACTCACCGCCAGGCTGCACCCGTTACGTCGCGCTGCACCCGTTACGTCGCGCTACACCCGATCAGAACGGGTGCATTGCCTACGGATCGGGTGCATTGCCTACGGATCGGGTGCATTGCCTACGGATCGGGTGCACCGCACAACGCTGGAACACACCACAGAAGACTCTGCCGCCCCCGCACGTATCACCCACGGACAGGAACTCACGAAGCCACAAGAGCCCCGAGCCCCACCCGCTACAACGGGACACGGGCTCACTGGCAACACCTCACAACCCACGGGCCGAGCCCACAAACCCCACCCCAAACACAACGAGGCCGCGACCGGTTTCCCGGCCACGGCCTCGGCGCGCTCAATCAGCGCCACTCAGCGCCGCTCAGCCAAGCGGCACCGCAGAGCAAGCGCCACCGATCAGGCGGTCATGTCCACGTGATCCTCGACTGCGGCGCGGCCAGCCTCGAGGCGGGCGACGGGGACACGGAACGGGGAGCAGGACACGTAGTCCAGGCCCACGCCGTGGAAGAAGTGGATCGACTGCGGGTCGCCACCGTGCTCGCCGCACACGCCGAGCTTAATGTTCGGCTTGGTGGAGCGGGCGCGGCGCACGCCCTCGGAGACCAGGGTGCCCACGCCGTGGACGTCGATGGACTCGAAGGGGGAGACGCCGAAGATGCCGGCCTCGATGTACTGCGGGAAGAACACGCCTTCGACGTCGTCGCGCGAGAAGCCCCACACGGTCTGCGTCAGGTCGTTGGTGCCGAAGGAGAAGAAGTCGGCTTCCTCGGCGAGGTCCTCGGCCGTCATGGCGGCGCGCGGTAGCTCGATCATGGCGCCGATGGAGACGCCGGACAGGTCGACGCCGCGGGCGGCGGCGACGGAGGCGATGATGCCTTCGGCTTCTTCGCGCACGAGCTGGAGCTCACGCACGGAGCCGACGAGCGGCACCATGATCTCGGGGCGCGGGTCGAGGCCTCGGCCCACAAGTTCGGCGGCCGCCTCGCACAGGGCGCGCATCTGCAGGGCGAACAGGCCGGGCAGGTAGATGCCCAGGCGCACGCCGCGCAGGCCCAGCATGGGGTTCTGCTCGTGCATGCGGCGAACCTCGACGAGCATGGCCTCGTCGGCGGGGTCGAGGGTGCCGGTAGCCTTGCCGACGGCGACCTTGGTCTCCAGCTCGATGAGGGCGGGCATGAACTCGTGGAGCGGCGGGTCGATGAGGCGCACGGTCATCGACTTGCCGTCCATGACCTCGAGCATCTCGAGGAAGTCCTGCTTCTGCAGCTTCTCGAGCTCGTCGAAGGCGGCCTGGCGCTCGTCGGAGCCGGGGGCGGAGAGGATGGCGCGCTCGACGAGCGGGCGGCGCTCGCCCAGGAACATGTGCTCGGTGCGGCACAGGCCGATGCCCTCGGCACCGAACTCGATGGCGCGCTTGGAGTCGAGGGGGGTGTCGGCGTTGGCGCGCACGCGCAGGCGGCGGACCTTGTCGGCGTGGGACAGGAGCTTGTCGACGGCCTCGACGAGCTCGCGGGTGCCCTGGTCCTCGCCGGCGGCGGCGAGGCCGGCCTCGAGGCCCTCGGCGAGGTAGGTGGTGACGGGCGAGTCGGTCACGGGGACCTCGCCGCGGAAGATCTCGCCGGTCTGGCCGTCGATGGCGATGGTGTCGTCGGCGGTCAGGACCAGGTCGTCGATGGTGACGGTACCGGCGGCTTCGTCGATGACGAGGGATTCGGCGCCACACACGCAGGTCTTGCCCATGCCGCGGGCGACGACGGCGGCGTGCGAGGTCTTGCCGCCGCGCGCGGTGAGCACGCCTTCGGCGGCGACCATGCCGGGCAGGTCGTCAGGGTTGGTTTCGCGGCGCACGAGGACGGTCTTGATGCCCTCGCTGGCGGCTTCGATCGCCTGCGCGTTGTTGAAGGCGATCTTGCCGACGGCGGCGCCCGGGGAGGCGGCCATGCCGCGAGCGATGAGCTCCTTGTCGGCCTTGGCGTCGAACTGCGGGAACATCAGCTGGGTGAGCTGGTCGCCGGTGACTCGGCCCAGGGCCTCGTCGCGGATGATGAGCTTTTCGCCGAGGAGCTGGGTGGCGATGCGGAACGCAGCGGCGGCGGTGCGCTTGCCGACACGGGTCTGGAGCATCCACAGCTTGCCGCGCTCGATCGTGAATTCGATGTCGCACATGTCGCGGTAGTGGGTTTCGAGCTTGCGCATGATGGCGCGCAGCTCGTCGTAGACGGGCTTGTTGATGCGCTCAAGGTCGGACAGGGCAAGCGTGTTGCGGATACCGGCGACGACGTCCTCGCCCTGCGCGTTCTCCAGGTAGTCGCCGTAGACGCCGGAGTGGCCGGAGGAGGGGTCGCGGGTGAAGCACACGCCGGTGCCGGAGTTTTCACCCATGTTGCCGAACACCATGGTGCAGATGTTGACGGCGGTGCCCAGGTTGTGGGGGATGCGTTCGCGGCGGCGGTAGATGCGGGCGCGCTCAGTGTTCCAGGAGCGGAAGACGGCTTCGATGCCCATGTCCATCTGGGTGCGGGGGTCCTGCGGGAAGTCCGCGCCGGTCTGTTCCTTGACGATGCCCTTGAAGGTGTCGACGAGGCCCTTCAGGTCCTCAGCGGTCAGCTCGGTGTCGCCCTTCACGCCGCGTTCGGCCTTGAGGTCGTCGAGGGCGTCGGAGAAGAGGTCGCCGTCGATGTCGAGGACGGTCTTGCCGAACATCTGGATGAGGCGGCGGTAGGAGTCCCACGCGAAGCGCTCGTTACCGCTAACGGCTGCGAGGCCGAGAACGGATTCGTCGTTGAGGCCGATGTTGAGGACGGTTTCCATCATGCCGGGCATGGAGAACTTTGCTCCGCTTCGCACGGAGACGAGGAGCGGGTCGGTGGGGTCGCCCAGGTGGCGGCCCATTTTGTCTTCGACGCCTCGCAGGGCGCGGGTGACCTCGGTGGCAAGCGTCTCGGGGACGGACGACTCCTTGAGGTATGCGCGGCACGCCTCGGTGGTGATCGTGAAGCCAGGGGGAACAGGCAGGCCGAGCTTCGTCATCTCGGCGAGGTTCGCTCCCTTGCCTCCGAGCAGGTCCTTCATAGACTTGTCACCCTCGGAGAAGTCGTACACATACTTGACCATCGTGGTCCTCAACTTCCTTGTTTGCGATGATTGGCCCGGCTGCGGGCCACTACCACAGGCAAGGATACACGCTTCAAGGGACTAAGGTCACTTCGAGACACACCTTCTTGTTATTGTCCTGACATTTACGAGGCCGTGGTTGCTTGTCGGGTATTGTCTCCTCGCGTGGAAACGGGCTTCAAGGAGGTTGGGCAGGCAATCGGCGTCGCTGTCACACCGGAGCTGACGTGCACGGCGTTTTCTCGACCGGGGACGGGCAGACGGACGTGGGGCGGACCCGAAGGCCCGCCCCACGTCCGGCGTGAGAATCGTTCAGCGCACGCGGAACTCGATGGTGGTCCCCTCGCCGACGTCGATGAGGTCGCCGTCGTTCAGGGCGATCGTCACCATGGGGGTGACGTCCTGGAAGGAGCCGTCCGCGTGGCGCAGGACCGTGCCGTTGGCGCTACCCAGGTCCATGAGGGCCCACGAGCCAGGCGTCGTCATCATGACGGCGCAGTGGGAACGCGAGATTTCGGTGGCCGGGCTGGGGACGCGCAGCACGGTCGCCACGGGGCGACCGGTCAGGGCGCGCGCGTCGGGGTCGCGGCCGATGACGACGTCACGCGAGACTTCGACGGGCACGGTGCCGCCGTGGATCAGGAAGGCGACGGGCGCAGCGGGGCCGGAGTTGACGGGGGCGAGACGCAGAATCGTGGCCTCGGTGTCCGTCTCGGCGCCCAGGCCGACCAGGCCCTCGGCACTCATCGCCTCGGGAGCGGCGGGCGGCTCGGGAGCCATCTCCTGGGCCGACGCGGGGGCCGGGGCAGCCGGTGCATCAGATTCGGACGAGGCCGGGGCACCGGACTCCCCGTAGCCTCCCGCACGCTCGGCGGACTCGGCAGTGTCGACCGGCGGTTCCTCGGAGTTAGAAACGACGTAAAGCTCACCTGAGGTCTGTTCGGCGTCCTTCTCGGGCGCCTCCTCCTGCTGCTCATCTGCGTCGTCAGCCGTGTCAACGGAGGAATCCGAAGCCTCGTGGGCGGGCTTAACGGCGGGCGCACAGGCGCGCGGAGAGGGAGGCAACGAGACGGGGCCATTGCTGGTGGCCGCCAGGAACTGGGCCTCAACGGCAGCGAGATCCACTGACGTGGAACGCGGAGCAGGCTCGGGCAGCTCCTCGCGGGCCTCGCGGCGGGCGCGGCGCTCGTGGTCGGGGATGTCAGGGTTGATGAGGAAGCCCATCGTGTCGACGGGCATGGAAGCCAGGGCTTCGACTTCGTCCAGGGCGCGACCGATACGGATTTCGGCGGCCTCGACGCGGTCGGCGGCGGGAACCATCCACGTGACCTCGTCGCCCTCGATGATGGTCGCCTCGAAGGTTTGCCACTCGCCGGGGTTAAAAGGCCACGCCCAAATGGGGTCGGTCCACACCTGCTCGGTGATCTGCCCTGCGGCGCGCATGCGCAGCTGAATATTGCCGAGCACCGTCAGGTAGGGCTGTTCGCCCGCGCAGTCGAGCAGCAGGACGTCGCCCCGCTCTGCCTGCACGTGAGAGAGCCAGGCCTGCGTGTCAGCGCGTCCCCACACGACATCGGCGGCGGAGTCCGCGAAATCCAGCGGAACCAACGCCGCACCGAGCGGACCAGTGACAAGCATCGCGCCTTGGCCGCGACACAGGAAGCGTCCAATCTGAAGCATCAGTTACTGCCTTCTCTCCGAGGAACCCGGCGCGCTGTCTTGATCGACGCCGGACGTACTGGTTGAATCATCCGATTCATGACATTCGATGTCAATGTTACTCGTGATTCGGTTCCTGCGTAAACTACAACAGCGGAGCTATTGTCACGAGTCCCCGCCTCGAGGGATGCACGCACGAGCGCATCGGCGCTTCCCTGCGGCCCATCCCCAGCGGCAACAATGGCGTGAATCTGGGAATCCTGCAGGACTCCATGCACGCCGTCTGTACAGATGACCGCCCGATCGCCTTCTTCGAGCGGCATGATGGTGTAGTCGGCCTTCACACTGCCGGGCTGTCCGGCACCCAGGGCCTTGGTCACAACGTTGGCCGGGGGGATGACGCGGGGCGCCCCGGACGTGGCCGCGAGATCACGAGCCTCCTGTATGGCAGAGTGGTCGTGGGTGAGTTGACGAATGCCACCGGCTCCCACGACGTATGCGCGCGAATCACCAACGTTGAAGGAGAGCCAGAAGGGTCCTTCCGCGGTGCGCAGGACCATGACACCCGACAGGGTCGTGCCGGGGGCGCTCATCGGATTGTCGGCGGGCGCGAGAGAGGCTACCGAGGAGGCTGCCGCGTCAATGGCAACCGAGAGATCAACCAGATCCACGGGTCGATTCCCGAGGCGTTCGGGACTGAGGAACTGCTGCAGCGTGATGACGGCCCTTGACGAGGCCTGGGCCCCACCGAGGTGACCTCCCATCCCATCGGCGACCGCGAACACGGGCGGGACTGCCAGCCAGGAGTCCTCGTTTTCTGCGCGGACCGGACCGATGTCGGTCGACGCGCCCCACAAAAGCGCGGGGCGCACCGCATGTTCACCCAGAGCCATCTACCTGTTTCTTTCTCGCTGCGTTGAGCGCATGGGATAACGCCTCACTCGGTTATTCTACACGCGCACCGCGCATGGTTACGCGCTATCGGACAGGGTCTGAGTAGGCCAACTGGGCGCGGAAGACGCCCTCCTCGCGCGAGACGACAATCGCTCGACCCGGCACAGCTCGGACCGGCTTGATGCGTCCAATTACCTGACCTTCGTCAGGGTTACCAGACAACATAATGCCCGTTGTTCCCAGATCAATGAGCGTCTGGAGGACCCGCTCGTACAGGGCACGGGACACGCCGCCCATGCGCCTCGTGAGAACCAGATGGAGACCAACATCACCCGCCTGGGATAGCAGCGGCTGGAGCGGCATCAGCGGGTTGCCTTCAGAAGTCACCACCAGGTCGTAGTCGTCGACAAGGACCCACACCTCGGGGCCAGACCACCACGACCGTGTTGCGAGCTGCTCCGCGGTCACGTCATCGCCTGGCAAACGCATCTTGAAGAAATCAGCGAGCTCGCGCATCGAAGCGGCGACATCTTCAACGCGCGTGAAGTAGTCGAGCGAATACTCGGGGGGCACGACGCCGAGGGAGGCCCTACGCAGGTCGATAGAGATGATCCGCGCCTGATTCGGGGTGTTGCGTGCCATGATTTCGCGCGCAAGGGAACGCAGGAACGTAGTCTTTCCGGACTTGGAGTCCCCGAAAAGATAAAGGTGTTGTTCGGAATTCGGGTCGAAGCGGTAGGGACCGAGACGCGACTCTTCGATACCGAGCATAAGCGCGGGAGCGGGACCCTGCACGGGCGCGTCCGCGCCAGGCAGCTGCGCGATCTGAGCCGCGGTGATCTTGGTGGGCAACAGGCGCAGCTTCGGGCCGGGACCCGCGGGCAACGCCACCCGAATCATCTGAAGCGTAGCCGCCACGCCCTCGGTCACTGTCGTCGGATCCGGATCGCCGTCGGCGCGCGGCAGACCAACGAGCACGTGATGCTTCGACATGGAGACGCCGCGACCGGGACGAGCCCCGGGGATCTGCTTCTGGACGTTACGGTCAAGTGCCGAGTCACGGAAGTCACCGATCTTGAGCTCAAGCTTGGAGCCAAGCATGTCGGCCACCTGCATACGGAAGTCACTCCATCGCGAGGTGGCCACCACGAGGTGAACACCGAAGGTCAAGGCTCGGCTGAGCATCGTCCCGATCGTCATGTCGAGATCGTCGAAGTCGGCCTTCAACGACGCCCAGTTGTCGACCACGAGGAACACGTCGCCGTAGCCGTCGTCGTAGCGCCCTTCAGCGCGTCCGCGGCGATAGGTTTCGATGGAGTCGATCCTATGTTCGCGGAAGTAACGCTCGCGATCCTCGATGATGCCTCGAATCTCAGCGATCATTCGAGTCAGGATTTCGTCGGTGTCACGTGTGGCGACAGCGGCGACGTGTGGGGCATCCGTGAAGGATGCGAACGTGCCGCCGCCCAGATCAATGATGTAGAACTGGACTTCCTGCGGCGTGTAGATGAGCGACAAAGACATGACGAGGGAACGCAGCGTCATCGACTTACCGGTGAGCGGGCCACCGACGACCGCGAAGTTACCGGCAGCGCCCGACAGGTCAAAGGTCAGCACATCGCGGCGCTGCTCGAGCGGGAGGTCGCGGGTACCCATCGGGAAGACGAGCGAGCCGCGCTCACGCCACTGCTTCGACACATAGCCGAGGCCCTCAACCGGCGCCAGATCAGGCATGAGCTGATCGAAGGTGTCGGGAACATCGAGCGGGGGCAGCCACACTTGGTGGGCGGGTATCCCCTTGCCAGCCATCTTGGCGACCGCGATGTCTAGCTCGCTCATGTCCGCCCACTGTGCGTCCTCGGGCAGGACCATAGCCTGGCCGGTCGATGCCTGGGGGGCGCCCGGCTCTTCGCGGGTCAGAACGGGGGCGAGGCTGAAGGGCAGGACTTTGATCTGGCGATCCGGCGTGCCCGCCGTGGACATCTGGGTGGAGGCAACGGTTCGCGGCGGCGGTGGAGCTGCGACGTACGAAGCTCGGAACCGGATGAGTTCGTCGGTTCCGGGCATGAGGTAGCCGGAGCCGGGCAAGGAAGGAAGTTCGTAGGCGTCGGGCACGCCCAGAACTTCACGGGACTCGCTGGCCGAGAAAGTCTTCAGGCCCACGCGATACGACAGGTGCGACTCGAGACCTCTCATCCGCGAGGTTTCAAGCCGCTGAGAAGCGAGCAACAGGTGAATCGACAGCGAACGGCCCAGACGACCGATTGCGACGAAGAGGTCCGCGAACTCGGGCTTGGCGGTGAGAAGTTCCGAGAACTCGTCGAGGATGATGAAGAGGGCAGGCATTGGGGGGAAGCTGTGCTTGCCAGCGACACGGTCAGCCTCATAGTCCGTGACGTTCGCGTAGTTGCCTGCGTCGCGTAGGACTTCCTGGCGGCGCACCATTTCACCCTTAAGGGCGTCCTGCATGCGGTCCACGAGGGACAGTTCGGACTCGAGGTTGGAGATCATGGCAGACACATGCGGCAGGTTCGACATGCCGGCGAAGGTCGCGCCGCCCTTGAAGTCGACGAGGACGAAGTTGAGCTGCTCGGGCGAGTGCGTGAGGGCGAGGGCGAGCACAAGGGTGCGCAACACCTCCGACTTACCGGAACCGGTCGCACCGATGAGCAGGCCGTGCGGACCCATACCCTGCTGCGCGGCTTCCTTAATGTCAAGGAGGACGGGGATGCCCTCGGGAGTAACACCGAAGGGGACGCGCAGGCGGTTCCTACCAACGCGTCGCACCCAGGACTGCTCGGGGTCAAAGTCTCGAATGTCACCCAGGTGCAACAGTTCCAGCAGATCAACGGTTCGCTTGACGTCGGAACGCCCAACCGGCGTTTCGCTCTCCTTGGCTCCCTCGTCGGATGCGAAGGGAGTCAGACGGCGCGCGATGGCCTCAGCTTGGGCTTGACCGACGCGTTCCCACTCGCCGACGATGGCCTGGTGACTGAAAAGGTTAACTTCGAGCACGCCCCGCGTCTCACCCTTAGCGGCAGGGTGCACGAGAAGTCGCACAGTGGAGGGACTGGTCAAGGGACCCCATTTTTCGTGGAGATTAATTGTCGTCACCCCAACGGCACCCTCTGGGGAACCCAACTGGGTCGAGGCCGGCAACTCGGCTCCGTCACACACGAGGAGGACATGCGGCCAGGGGGTAAGGTCGTCGCGCGGCACAAAAGCTGGACGATCAACGACATCGGGACCGAGCAGATCCAGCAGATCAACAGCCTCGGTCACGACCATGCGGGCGGGTCCAACCGCATCTGACTCAACGGTCGAACCGGCGTGGGGGAGCCACTTCACCCATTCCCACTCGGGAAGGCGATCCGGCGAGCACAGCACGGCGATGCGCAGGTACGTGGGACTCACGAAGGTCGCCAGGTGCGTCATGATGAGCCGCGCGATACCGATCGTGTCGTCGTGGCGACCCGCCAGTTCGATATGCGAATAGTCCTCCAAGGGAACACCGAAGGCGACGCTGTCCAGGTTGCGGTGCGTCTCGATGAAGCGCGTCATCGCCGACAAACACACGATGTCAGGATTGGCCATTGGGGGCAAATCCGGGGGCAGCAGTTCCATCGCAAGGCCCTGTTCAGACACGCCCACGCGCGCGTTAAGCATCTCGACACCCGGCTCACGCTCCCACACGCGTTCGCCCTGTTCCGCGACCGCCACCAAGGCCTCGGGCGCGGGAAGCGCCCAGTTCACGAATGCCCGCTGGCGATCCGCGACGTTACGCACCGTCTGCCTGGTCTCCGCCAGGTACGCCAAGTATTCACCGCGCAGCGTCTTGACTTTCTGGCGGTGCTGGGAGACCTGGCGGTACACGTTGAAACCGACCATGGCGACCATCGCGAAGACCATGCCGCCAGCCATCATTAGCATCATGGGGTTACGGCCCTGGCCGCCCCCTGCGGATGCCTGAGAGATCGCCATGAAGATCATGACACCCATGGAACCCATCATGGGGATAACCATGGCGAGTACGTTACCAATGCCTGCGGCCTCCGCCTGATTCGGCGGCGGCTGGATGGGGATTTTCCCCTCCGGCATCTCCGGTACGCCCTCTAAGACATCCTCAGAGTCAGCCATCGTTCCTCCCTCGTAGCTGCACGCGGCTCTCAGTCGTCCCCGCTATCCTAACGTGCGTCAGAGATGAACTTTTGCCAAGCACACGTCTGATGACACAATACTGTGTGTGGGCCAGGCCTAAGAGTCAACGAGAGGAGGGGCGCGTGGGAAACGCTCAGGCATCGATCACGATTGTGGGCGGCTCCCGGCGGGACGATTACGTCATCCCCGTCGGCATGACGATTGCGGGGCTGCTCGCTCTGATCGAGGTCGACCTGGCGAAGCTGTCTGCGCGACTCACGTTGGGCGGCGGACGCCCCGTCGAACTCGGCGCCGTCATCGGTCGCGACATTCCGTCCGGTTCCGTCGTGACCATCGTCGGCTCGCAGGAATCGGCTCAGGCCCTGGCGCACGACCGGCAGGCCACCAGCAACCGCCGTTTCCGCCCCGCCATGGCGACCCTCTCCTTTATATTCGTGTCCTCTCTTCTGACACTCCTCGGTGTCGTTGCCCCCACGCTCGCCCTGTACACGACGGGCAACGAACTGCTTCCCCCATGGATCACGGGCACATGGATCCGCGTGGCGCTCGGCTCTGTCTGCGCGCTCATCTGGATGTTGCCTCTTGCTGATCGGGCTCATTGCACCCGCGGGTTCGCTCTTTTTGGATGCTGCGCGGCGTCCGGAATCAGCATCGGAGTGGCGATCTCGCCGCTGCCCGGATCCGCTTCGCTGCTGCCCGTCATCGTTTCCTGGTCGTGTCTGCTCCTCTCGGGACTCGTCCTGTTCGCCCGATCGACGGCGAGTGCCCGCGTCACCGTTCAGGGTTTCGCGATGATCGCCGCGGCCCTGACACTGGCCTCCCTGAGTATGTTGAACACGATCAGGGTTGCGCCCCTTATTTTTGCCGCGTCGATCATCTTCGTTTCGTTGTCGCCCCACCTGGCACTACAGATCCCGGATCATCAGATCCTTGACCTGCCGCTGGTGATGAAGCGCTTGCCGTCGATCCGCCTCACAGTTCTGCCCCCACCGTCGCGTATCACACCCTCACGCATCAATAAGACACTGGCGGAAGCTAACTTCCGGTCGCACTCGATCCTGTCGAGCGCCACCATCATCGCCTTCGTGTCGGGCGCGGCCACCGCCTATCAGCTTCCCGTCGGTGGCCCCGTTCCCTACGCCGGCTACACTACGCTCGCGCTGTGCCTCCTTGCGGTCCTCGCATTGGTGACTAATTCGCGGGCTAAACGCGACCACTTCACCCATTACGGGCCTCGCGTCGTCGCGTTGGCCGTCTGGGTGGCGCTATTTTTCGCGCCGGAATGGAACCAGTTCGTCGTGCGCTCGACGGGAGAGTCGGCAGTCCAAACGCTGTCGCTCGCGCGGTATGTCGTGCTCCCCCTGTCTCTGTGCCTGCTGGCTTTGATTGTGCCACTGACCGCTCTCATCAGGTCCGGTCGTGAACCTTCGGCGTTGGTCGGCCGAATCATTGATATTGTCCAAGGCTTCTCGCTGACCTTGCTGTTGCCGGCCGCGACCTACGGGTCGGGTCTCTTCGATTTAGTTTGGCGGAAGGTATTATGACGCCCACTTCACCGGCCCTGGTTCCCGTTCCCGCGTCTGCGGGCAAGCGCGCCATGGCGCTCCTCGTTGACCTTCTTGGGGCCGCATTGGTCGCGTTCGTCGCTTCAACGCTGTCGCACGGCAGCGTTGCCGTCACCGTGACGACGGTGGTTGAGTTCGTGGCTGTCGAGGCCATAATGATCGCCATCACCGGGCGGTCGATCGGAGTGTACGTCACGCGCTGCGCGTTGGTGCGCGCTGATTCCTCCCAACTCTGTCCTTCTCTGGGGCGTTCCTTCGGGTACGTGTCTCTGACGGCGCTGACCTCGATCATCGTGCCGGTTCCCTTCGTGTCCGTGCTAGTGGGCGGCTACCAGGGGTCCTGGATGGCGAAGCTCTGCTCGCTGCAGTGCGTGACCTTTGCGCCGGAGGACACCATGGCCGAGGCCGCGGCTCCCTCGAGTCCGTACGGGAACGCGCGTGCGCGCACCGTCGGCGGCTACACGAACTTCGGGTCCGTGACGGGAGCGCCGTCGGCTCAGGCCGGCCTAACTCGCGAGCATACGTGGGCCGATCAGCCACGTGCCGCCGCACCCCAGGAGAGCGCAGCGCACGCGCCCGTGTCGCCGTTCTCCATGCCGGTGCCCGCGAACCCGCAGGCCCCGGGACGCCCGATCGCCATGTCCGCTCCCGCGCCCAATCGTTTCGCCGCACCCCAGGAGAGCGCACGCCGCGCCGAACCGGCTGCACCAACCTCGCCCACGCCTCGTACCCCGATGACACCTGACGCGCCGACGGCGCCCTCGACGCG
This sequence comes from Actinomyces bouchesdurhonensis, assembly GCF_963540955.1. Taxonomy (NCBI): domain Bacteria; kingdom Bacillati; phylum Actinomycetota; class Actinomycetes; order Actinomycetales; family Actinomycetaceae; genus Actinomyces; species Actinomyces bouchesdurhonensis. The sequence continues at coordinate 1,938 of NZ_CAUTSL010000021.1, read as the reverse complement.
TCCTGTCCCCTTGCCTGCCCCGGCCCAGTCCGCGCCGTACGACGCACGCGGGGCGGGAGACGTGACTGCGCCCGCACCCTCCAAGGCCTCACTCACCCCGGCTGCGCCCACCGCGACAGCGCCGCTGGCCGCGCTCCTGCTTGACACTGGCCAGTCGATCCCGATTAACAGGACCATTGTGCTTGGCCGCGCGCCCTCTCAACTGAGCGCAGCCGACACCCCCATCGCGATCGACGACCAGACGCGGTCTCTGTCGCGCACGCACGTGCGGATCATGCCGTCAGCGACCGGAATTACGATCGAGGACCTCAACTCGGCGAACGGCACGCGCGCACGCACCCCGGGCGGGCGCACGCACACGCTGGTTCCCGGGCGGCCCATCGAGCTACCCATCAACAGCCAGCTGCTGCTGGGCGAGCGCCTCATCTCCGTTGTTGATCTGCGCCAGAGGCGTTAATCCGTCTCTGCCTGACGCTGGCTTTAGCAGCGCAGAGCGTGGCGATGGTGTCACTTCGGCGATCGACGTTCCGTGGTCTGCGGTGGCCCGCGGCGGTTGCCTTGCGCGAGTTGGCGCGCGGAGCACTCACACGCCCCGGCCCGCCACTAAGCCTCCTGTTGTGCACTCCTTCCATCTGGTAGGCTGGATGCGTTCCAACGGCGCGTTTCGATCAGGGAGTTGTCATGGGCATTGAAAGTGTTCCTGCGGAAATGATGGCTGACTATCAGCGGTGGAATGGGTGGATCACCAAGCTGACCGTGGGCGAGGACAGCGTCGTGGCCAGGCTCAATAAGGCCGCCAACGAACTAAAGACAAACAGGAGTGGGCAGACTGTTGGCAAGTGGGGCGTGGAGGAGGGGCCGCAGGCCTTCCAGGCCCGCTACTCCACTTACCTGGACCAGGAGATCACTGCGCTGACGCAAATGGCAAATAACGTCACTAAGTTTGTCGCCGAATTACGGGATGCTGTTGACCGACTCGAGAAAGGCGATACGTCATCGGCGTCGAACCTGAAAGAGAAGGGGTCGAGCGTCTCAGCGATCTATAGCTCCGAGAGGATGCAGCAGATCTGGGATCAGGACACGACCGGCATGCCCAACATTCCGAGCGACTTGGACTATTAGGTCGGATCAGGGCATGGTTGGGTTCCCGGTGAAAGGAATGGTCATGGGTGCAAGCACTCGGTTGAGGGGCCGCATGGCCCGGTGGGTGGCGTGCGCGTCGGCTGCGCTGTGCGCCCTGGTGGGAGCGGGCGGCCCCGCGTGGGCCAATAATAGGCCGGTCCCCACTCCGACGGCGAGCGTGTCCCAAGCACCCGACACGCCGCTCCTGCCCGGACACGTCATCACGATCTGGGTGCTCATCGACATGACTATTTCGAACGTCCGCACTGACCCAGCGGAGGACGTCTTCAACATGGAACTCACCTTCAACGGCGGGTGGGGCGGCTCCCAGGTCATTACGGACGAGGAATGCCAGGGCCTGGTCAACACGTTCCTGTCGGGCGCCAGCCCGGATTTTTTCACCCACGCCCAGACAGTTGGAGACGCCTGCCAGCTTGATGCCTACTACACGGGCGACGCCGCTCACGCGTTCTACTCCGTGGACGAGGGCGGACACACCCAGGTACGCGCCCCCATGACCTACCTCAACCAGATCGCCTCCGCCTTCGAGGACGCCACCATCGAACAACTTGACGTCCGCTTCCTCCAGATCAACAACGCTCACTGCAACGCCGACGCAACCATGGAAATCCTCGATGAGCCACTGTCCGTCGGCCACTCCAGCTGGTGTCAGTGGATGGTGCGTCAAGGGGCCACCATCCCCACCACAGATGACCCCCTCCTCGAAGGCGACATCGAACAAACATTCTTCGACTTCGGCTACGGCACCGTCGGCCCGTTCACCGACCTGACGCTCCCCGTCAACCCCTTCACTCT